>NZ_JBNWBW010000025.1:0-93912 GCF_053522725.1 Agrobacterium sp. 16-172Ci | reverse complement strand
CAGTTCCTTATCGACGAGCAATGTGATCCGGAAAAGATCGAACGCATCATCGCTGATGAGCCAAATTCATAAGGTCTGCGGCCTAGTCCGGATGGTTACCGTACAACTCCGCAGTGACGGTTACGTCCTGCTCGCAGTAAGTCTGCATTTCAGGGGTCCAAGTGGCCCAGTCGGAGGTCTCACCAAACTCACCCTTGAGAACGCCGAGGCGGTAGCCCCAAGCCTTCAGGGAGTGGGAACCAACGAGCTTGCCGGGGTACCCCTTACGAACCTGCTTCAGATCGTGGTCGGCAATATCCGCCCACATGAAACGGGAGCAAACCAAGGTGTCTGTGATTTTGCCTTTCGGCTCAAACCACGGGTACACCTTCTGCAATGCCGGGATGTCAAACTTGATGATGTTGTGACCGATGATCTCATCGGCGTGCATCAAGGCATGAAGCGCATCCTCAACCGTCCAGTCGGTGATGATCGTAATGTCATCGGTGCTGTAGCGGTGAGGAGTGCACGAGAACGTAAACCCACTGTCGGGGTCTCGCAGGACCAATGAATGCACCTGAGTTAAGGTGTCGAGTAATCCATCGGTCTCGCAATCGAATAGATAACGAGCCATTGTCGTCCTCTCGCTGGAGTGACTTATTCACTTGTGGATTGATTAGGTCGCGATACGGAACTGCGGCAACCTATTGAGGAGGGTCAGGGGAGCGGAGGTGTAGAGAACAGGGTAGAAGGACCGCCCACCATCTCTACTTGCTCGGTCGATCTCGAACTCGGCGGTATCAACATGGATATCCCTCGAATCGTAGTTTCCGACAGGCCGATATAATGCCTCGCGTGACATGGCCGCTGCCATCTTGAATGACCGACTGCGGATGATGCGTACATCGATGTTCCGAAGCTCGCCTAACAGCCGATTGCGGTTGACGCTATCGTAGACCTGAACAACGTCTCGGAGTTTCCCCCTTGAGCCTAAGTGGTGCGAGAGTTCCTGAGCGTTCTCGATACCGAGTTCTTCCATCACGCAAGCCACATCAATCCAGTGAGACGTGGGGCGGCCAAGAAATGTACTGAACATTAGGACACCCACTTCCCGTTGACGTTCTGGAAGGTGTGCTTGGCGCGTTCGCCATTCATCTCGACGATGACACCTTCAGGGTTCATGAAGCCCGCGACGAGCTTGCTCCCCTGAGAGCTGAGAAGGTCCATGCAGTCCTTGACCGCCTCGGTCGAGAACGCGCCCTGATAGAGAACCGGAACAACTTCACAGCAGTTCGGGAACGCAGCCTCGTGGCCTTCCTTCAGGGCGTGGTGAGGGGCCGTCCAGCGCCGCGCGTTGAACAGAGCGAAGCGCTTCTCGCCACCCGTCAGGCCGTAGCCGCACTGGATGCCAGAGCCGTACCATTCGCCGAAATGCTGGCCCGGGCCGAGCTTGACGAGTTCCTCAGCGTTCCGCTGAACCCACCCTGCGAAACCGTAGTTGTCGGTCTCCTTGCCGGGGGTAACCCAACGTCCACGAGAACCGGCGCGGATGGTCAGGCCGTTGACCTGAGCGAGGATGTTGGTGTCTTCGAGATCATCCGCCGTTGCGGGGGTGATGACGATCTGGGCGTTCGAGCCATCGATCTTCTCCGTGATCGTGACGAAGAAGCACTTGGCAATGCGGGGGATTTTCGGGAACGCTTGGAAGTTCATGTCTAGCTCTCTCGCTGGAGTAACAATTCACAGGTGGATTCAATTGGTCAAAATGGAGCGGTCTCGTCCTTGAAGCCCGAGCCGGTCTCATCGCCAAAGTCGATGCTGGTTTCGTAGAGCTTGCCGGTCTCCCGCTCATAGCCGAGGTAGATCACCTCGCCCGTGGCTTGGCCGGTATAGCGGTCTTTAAGAACGCGGAAGGTTGTCACCGAACGGAGACGTTCATCCTCGTGCTGCTGGTCACGTTCGAGGCCGAACATGAAATGGCACCAGAAACCGATAGCTCGGCTTCCCTTGAAGTGCCTGATCATGACACGACCGCCCTCCTCGTGAGGCTTCCCGTCAGGTGTGGAAAGGTGAGACACGAGGTGGATGATAATGCCGAGTTCCTTGGCGATAGACGCCATCTCGGCCATGATCTTTTCGAGGGCTTCTTTCTCCTTCTCCTCGGCAGCCGCAAGGGCCGTGAGGTGATCCACGTAGAAGACACGGACGCCCTCACTGTGAGCGAGGAACCGCATGGTTTCGCGGATGACGCCCCAGTCGGTTGCCCCGAAGGAGTCGTAGAAGTAGAGCTTGTCCTGATCGAGCTTATCGAGCGCCTGATCAAGTTCCTCTTCGGTCCAACCATCGTCAGGGATATGGAAGCGACGACCAGCAAACTTACCGGCGAGCCTCTTGGCCGTTTCAGTGGGCATCTGTTCGAGGAAGAACACGCCGACCTTCTCGTCCAACTCGGTCACGTCATAGGTGATCTGCTGTGTGAGGAAGTCGGTCTTGCCAATGCCGGTCCCTGCCCCGAAGGCGTAGACCTCACCCAGACGGCGGCCATAGGTGAGCTTCGTCAGGCGGTCGGAGAACCACGGTAGACCCAGTTCAATGGGACGGCGAGCGGCTTCCTTGATGTCCTTGAACGACACCACGCCGTCAGGTCGGTAGGCTTGCGCCTGCCAGATCGCGGTAACGATCTCATCGCCGCGCCCTGCTACCAACAACTCGTTAGGGTCTTTCAAGGGGAGCGAAGCAATCTTGACCTTGCCCGGGGGGAACAGTGTGGCGCACTCGGAGGTGGCCGCTCGCCCTGGCTCATCCATGTCAAACATGAGGATGACTTCTTCGAACGAGCAGAGCCACTTCAAGTGACGTGAGAGTGCTTCCTTGGCGGCCTTCGTCCCGTTCGGGATTGAGACGACCGGCCACTTATTACCCTGCATCTGGGAGACCGTCATGCAGTCGATCTCACCTTCGGTGACGACCACCTTGCGACCGCCCTCACCCCAGAGCTGCTGCCCAAATAGGAGGGCTTTCTTGGTCACGTTGCCGATGACCGCGAAGTCCTTCTCTTGGTCCCTGAGCTTCTGGCCGCAGAGGATGCCATCTTCGGCAGAGTAGAACGGGGCGACATGAACCAGTTCGTTGCGGTGATTACGCCCGATCTGGTAGCCGAACTTTCGGCAAGTCTCTTCCGTGATGCCACGGGCAGAGAGCGCACGGAACTCACCGCGCACAAACTCTTGTGACATGGGTGTTTTCTTTCTGGATTGAGAGGATGTTTCAGAGCCATCTCCCGGCTCGTAATAGTCACACCCAAAGCAGAAGGCGTGACCGTCCGAGTAGCGGCCAAGGTTGTTCCTTGAACCGCACTTCGGGCATGGCTCCTTACCGATGAAGGAGCTGTCGTTTTCCATGATTACCGATAGTAGAGGGGGATTTTCTGGAGCTGTTTGACGTGAGCGATGGCTTGGCCGAGGTCGTCTGTCTTGTAGACGCAGCCCCAGAATTTGATACCGAGGAAGGACATACGTTCGTAGACCATGAACTTCCACCAGCTATCGGAGGACGCGTCGATCTTGAAGCGCGGTGGTATGCAGGAGTTGTCCCTTTCCATGGTCACTTCTCCACGCACACCGAATAGGTACGGCTCATACCCATGCCGTCCATCGCATTGGCGGCAGACTTGAGGGCTGCCTCACAGGTTGCCTGAGAGGTAAACTCTGCGGTCGTCATAGCGGAGCGGCCATCGCTGCCCCAGTACATAATCAGCAGAATGAATGCGATGGACTTCATTCGGTTACCTTTACGAGGTTGTGGGACGGGACACAGGAGGTGAACTCGGTGGTCGAACCTACCTCCTTGATGCGGACCATCTTCGGGGTGAAGCTGTGGATTGTGTAAGGGCCTGAGAGACCGGCGTACCGGCCCCCCACGCCATGGACCACGAGGTCACCGACGCTCAGGTCTTTCTTCATGAAGTCCTTCATGCTGCCACCCGACCGACATTGCGGAGGGAGTATTCAGCGTAGACCTTACCGTTCAGATCGGTCTTGATGACCGTCTTCACCTTATGGCCTGCCTTCTTGATTTCCAGAACGCGGGCTGCGAGGCGCTCGGCACCGAACAGCGAACGGGCCTTGATCGGGGTTACCGAGTTGCCGCTGAGCATGTACTTGACGAGGCGGTCGCACTGGCTGCCCTTCTTGAAGGTGATGGTCTTGACCTTCGGGGTGGCCGCCTTGACGGCTTCGACGGGATCGACGCTCACCAGAGTAAGGTCCGTGAGCGGGACGTACTGACTGTAGCGGACACCTGCGACAAGGACATCAGGATCGCCGCCGCTGAAGCCGATGACGGTACCCACCTTACCGTTAAAACTGGGGCAATAGTAGTGAGCAACGACCGGCTCGTCAGCGATGCGGACCTTATCACCGACCTTCAATACAGGCGGGAGGAACTCGTACTTGTCCGCATGGTAGAAGCCGGTGGTCCACGGCGACTTTCGATACTCAAACTGGATTTCGACGAACCCTCGGGCGTTCTTCAGGCTCGTGACGATGCCGACGCCGAAGGATGGGATATCGCGATGGCGCACACGAGCACCAACAACAAACTTGTTCATGTGTTTCTCTCAGATGTTGAGGACGTAAAAACGAAAAGACCCCCACGGCACGGGGCCATGAGGGTCGCTGGAGGTTTGCTTAAGGGTGGGGTAATCAGCCCGGGAGGCGGATGAGCTGGCCGACTTTAAGCTGCGTCGGGTCAACCAAAGGGTTCGCCTTCTGGAGTTCAGCCGCTGTGTAGCCGAAGCGTTTGGCGAGGCTGAAAAGCGTGGGGTTCGCTGAGGTCACTTCGACGGCACGGATGATGAGGCCGTCATTGTCGAGCTTGATGGGCGGGGCTGTCTCGGCAAACACGCCGGTCTCGCTGATCCACTTGCGGGTATCGAACGAGGGGCAGTCCTTCTTGACACCCGCAAAGTCTCGGTGTCCCTGAACGGTGACGCCGGGGTACTTCGCCTTCAGCTCTCGAAGCTTGGCCGCGAGGGCCGCGAACTGGGCAGGCGTGAAGTTGTTCTCAGCCTTGCCTTTGGAATCGATACCGCCGACGAGGCAGATACCGATGGAATTGGAATTGTGGTTCTCAACGTGAGCGCCGACCGTATTCTCAGGGCGGCCGATTTCAACGGTACCATCACGACGAATGACGAAGTGATAGCCGATATCGATCCAGCCCTTTTCGCGGTGCCACTGGCGAATTTCTTTCGCGCCAATATTCATCGCGGGAGTGGTGGCCGAGCAATGCACGACGAGGAAGTTAGTCTGCTTACGCAGCGTGAACATGCTACTCATCGATCCATTCTTGGGGGATGGTTTTAGCCGCGTACTTGAAGCCGTACTTCAGGCACCAATCGGCATAGGTTGTCTTGGAAGTCTTGGAGATGCGGGCGTTGGGGTTCGAGAACACGAACCGGATATCGAGCGAGGGATGCTGAGCCTTGATGAGGATGTGCTTCTGCCTGTCCTCGGTTACAAAGCGTCCCTTCGTCTCGATGTAGATGCCATTCGGCAGCCGGAAATCGGGGGTGTATTTCGCCTTCCGCTCAGGCTTGACGTAAGGGATAACCTCTTGCTCGTAGCGGGGGTCGATGCCCCTCGCCTTGAGCTGATCTGCTACCTTGTCTTCAAGCCCTGAACGGAAGCCTTCTCGAATACCCACCGCACGCAATTGAGATGCGCCTGTGCGGTAGGTCATGTTTTCCTTAGAACGGGATATCGTCGTCGATGGTCTTGGACGAGTTATCCTCGCCGCTGTCGTCACCGAACTCACCCGCGCTGTCTTCTGCGGTCGGCTCTTCGTACTCGTAGCCATCCTCAGCACCGAAGCCGAAGCTCGATGCGGAGCGCTGACCACCAGAGACCAGCTCGATAACCTGCACGGCCTTCAGCTTGAGCTTGAGACCAGCAGCGCCCGTGCCGGGGATGAAGTACGGCTGGCACTCGAAGGAAACTTTCGCCTCGGTACCGGACCAGATTTCGGGAACCTTGGTCATCGGCTTGCCCTTAGCGTCGAAGATCGAAGGCTTGGCCGACCACTTGGTCTTGTCCTTGCGCTCGCCGGAAGCCGCCATAGCGAACTTGAACTCGATGTAGCCAGTCGGCTGCTCGGTGTCCTGATCGTAGAGCGTGGTGAAGAGATCGTTCTCGGTCACCTTGCCGAGCTTCTTGCGGGTCTCGACCTTCAGCTCTTTGAACTTGGCTGCGGCCTCGGCCATCGCTTCCTGATAGTGGGGCATGAGCGATGCGATGAAGCGCTTGGTCTCGGGAGCGTCAGCTTCCAGAACCAGCTTTGTGGAATACTCGCCGTTCGGCTTCGGGTAATCCTTCGTACCGTAATCGACCTTATCGATCTTCGGGAACTTCAGGGGGCCGCGAGGGGAAATGAGCGACGGGTTCTTCTTGCGTTCTGCCATTTAAAAGTCCTGCTTGGAGAAATGAAAAAGCCCCCTCACCGGCAGGGCGAAGGGGATCGGGAAACATCCACTCGTGGATGCAATTAGTTAAAGCTTGGCCGTCTTAACCGGGGGCTGAACGACGACCGGACGGCTGGCTTCGAAGGAAGCGCGAAGCACATGGAAGGTGCCGCCGTGGTCATTTGCGAGGCGGGTAGCCTCATCGTTCGCAGACTTGGCCGAGGTGTGGACTCGCGGCTTGGTGCCGGGGAGATAGTTTCCGTTGTCCATTTTGGCGACTATGAAGCGGCCCAGTTCGGTGTTGATCGCCGGTTCAGCGGGGGACATGGAGGCAGCCGGGGTGACCAGTTCCAAGAACGCTGTGGGGGTGCGGGTGTTGGTCTCTTTGAGCCACCAACTGCCAGCGCCGCAAGGGCGATCCAACGTTACGACCCTCTGACCGTTTGAGAATGTACCGCCGTCTTTATTGCGGACCTTGTCACCGGCTTGGAATGCACGCTGTTCGACCAGCTGAGCCACAAGGTAATCTTCATGGACCTTGATCACAGTGTCGAAGATACCGCCCGTGAAGGTGACATTGTACCAGCCCTTCTCCAGAACCTCTTTGATCGAGCCTTTACGACCGGCCATGCCACGAGCGCCATATCCGACGATGCTCTTATAGGCGACCTTATCACCCACCTTGAACTTACTCGGCTTAGCGGCCTCAAGCGGGTAGGCTTTCAAGAGGGCGTCACGAAGCTGGCGAGCTTGGGCGGGCGAGATGCTCATGCATTCACTGCCGACTTTCCCGTGGTTCGGGTAGACGTTGAGATGGCTTTCGGTATCGTTCGTCGCCAGTACGACCTTCCGATACTGGGTACGGTCGCCGGGATGCGCGCCAAAAAACAGTTCTTCACGGAAATTCTTCATGGTTCTTCTCTCAGTTGTTGAGTGCTGATAAGCAGCGAGAAACAAAGCTGGCCGTAGGCTCAGGCTTGATGAGGGGGACGAGTGACCGGCCCCGAGTGAGGTACCGGACGTGCTTGCCAAGTCCCTGACAGGACATGCAGCGGACACCGGTGGCGAAGATGCCAGTGCCAAACATCTTCCTACCCTCGCCATCACAGGCGAGGCAGCGAAGGAAGATCGGGACCGTGTTCGGTCGGAGGTGGTAGATCATGCCCCTCCTTGCGGGCAGTTGCGCTCGGCCTGACGCTCCAGTGAAGGGCGCGGATGTTCAGGCAGAAGGTGGTTGATGGAGTTGCCGAGTTGGACGTAAGGCTTGTCGGAAACCGACACCTTCACGAACGCTCGCTTGCCGCTGTCAACGTTCAGTGACACCCGATGGATGACGGTCTGATCGAGGCGGTAAAGGTGGTTGACCTTAGCGTGGTAGGTCTGGTCTGCGAACACCCCATCATTGAAAGGGTGAGAGGCGTAGTTATCGAACTCCTCAAGGGACTTCGAATGGTCCTCAGTCACGCGGAACAAAGGGGAAGCTTCGAAGAACTCAGTCGGATTACGGTCGGCCCAAATGTAGTTCAGGTCATCCGTAAGGAAGCCATCACTGTGCCAGCCAGGGCGATTGCCGGGGGCATCGGGGGTGACATGCAGAACCTTGACCGAAAGGTAGACGTAGCTGTCCTTCCAGCGCTTCCGCCCGAAGGTCTTGTTCACGTCCATATAAACGCGATCGATGACCTCCATGTATTGCGTGAGCTGTTCGGGCAACGCCTCCATGTACTTGCCCGGCATCTTGATTGGTAGGTAGAGCCAGAACATCATCTCGGAAGTGTCGAGCTTCAGTTCGCCCAAGTCCTTCGGGGCTGCACCGTAAATGGCGGGTGTGAATTGCGTCATTTGGACGAACCCTCCTCACCATTTCTGACGAGCCGGTAGGTCACCAGCAGGTAATCATCACCGGCCAGCTTCTTTGCTGCGGCACGGCGAGCTTTGTTGAACTCCCGGTAGCGAGCGCTGTAGGAACGGGAGCTGTCACGGTCGAACTCAACGTCCGTCACCTTCCGTTCCATCAGGTCATACAGACCAGAGGTGGCAGCGCCCTGACTTTCGTACAGCTCGGTCACCAACTTCGAAGGGTCGTCCTTGTGGTGGTAGGCGTAGAAGGTGGTCTTGTCGGAATAGGTGCTCATCGGGCTACGTCCTCGAAGATGTAAAGGCCCAACTCCTGCTGCACATGGATTTTGCAGAAACCGATGTACTTGCCATCGAAGCTGTCAGGGATTGGAGCGCCGGTTTTGAATGCGCGGAACTTGCGGGTTTCATCGGGGGCGCGGGTATCGACCACCGCCCAAAGCCAGAACATGCCGCCCTGATCTTCCATGCGGATGATGAGAGCGCCTTGAGGAAGCTTCATCTCGAACTGTTCGAGGACTGGCATCTGGTATTTGAAGATGGCCTTGCCCGTGGGGTTCGCCATCTTGGGGCCGCGTGTCGAGGTGTCCCACTGGTCGGCCTGAACGCCGATCTCATCCATGACGATCAGGTCAGCTCGCTTGCCGACGATCTCAGGAATAACTTCGAAGCGGCGTTTAAAGTATTCGTCAATCCTACCATGCTCGTCAGCGTCTACGATGAACATCTCGGGGTTGGGCGTATTATGGTGGACCGTGTAGACCTTACCCTCGATAAGGGAACCACCCGTGCCAACGTTGTCGAGGCATCTTGCCTTCATCGTCGATCTCCTCAGTAAGCGAGCTTGAAATGGAAGCGACGAAGGGCAGCTACATCGTAGCCTTCTTCGCGGAGTTCTTGGGCGTGCTGGAAGGAGATGTTCCGTCCCTGATTCCAGAGTTGAATGGCGCGACCGAGCGCGCTCTGAGCCTTGGAGGCATCGGAGTTCGTCATGATATGAGACCTGCTGTTGAGCTATTTGCGGGGAGCGATGCCCACACATTGACGCTGCGAGAGGAGGCCCGCCGAAGGTGAAAGGAGGAAAGCCCTTCGGAGGCTCGCAGCGCCAGTGAGTAGGCATCGACGATTGATTTGCTTAAGGGTGAGGTAATTGGCCGGGAGGTTCTGAGAACAGCGCCGCGCCGGGATTTGCTTAAGGGTGGGGTAATCCCCCTCAGAGGGATCACCGATCTTAGCCTTTCAATTCACTGGTGGATTATTTCAGGCAAAGAAAAACGGGCTATCGAGAACCTGATTGAGGTCCAAGTTGCCCTTTGGGGGGAGATCGGGGAGCGTTTCCCCTGTCTGAGCTTCGAGTTCCTCCTTAAACCTGCCCAACACATCCACCTGTGAGTACATTAGGACAAACTCTTCGCGCAGATAGCGAGCCATGCTGGCTGCGTTGCCTGCGTGAGTGCCGTAGCTGTCGTGGATCATCGAGAAAGACCTGATACCTTCGAAGTGGCACCGCATGATGGTCTTCATGAGATGCGCCGCGTCGAGAGAGTGGACCCAGTTCGGGCTAATCCCAGACGCCTGACGGCGGCTGTCGATCTTCCCTACCCCGTGCTGGTACCGAAGCACGATGCGCTGAGAGTTGAAGGTCGTGTCCACCTTCTTCACAGTCGGGACACGATAGGCTTGCTGAACGAGGAACCCTACGGGCGTTGTCCAGTTGATCGGGAGACCCTCAGACGAAGCAACCTTCGAAGCTTCCTGAAGCCAGTCCATAGCCTGCCGTGCCTTGACCACGACCTCACCCACGCTATCCCAGATGAGGCCGCCCATGTATTGAGCCGCCTTGTAACCGAAGTCGTAAGGCTTTCCTTCCTCATTGGTGGTGATGAAGGGGTACTCGACCGGGTTCTCCGTGCGCCACGGCTTGATCGTGTCCTCTTCGACCTGAGAGACGAACCCAAACCGACGAGCGCCATAAGCGAGCGTCATCACCGGACGCTTGGTCACCTTGCGGTTGACCTTCCCTGCCCATCCTTGTGCGATCAGGGCCACCTCTGCCATGTCGCTCGTGATATCACGCTCGACCAGCTCAGCGACCAGATCAGCCACGCGCTGATAGATATCCTGAGGCTTCTCAGCCGGGATAAGGTTCACAGCGGCCCCGCCAATCTCGTCAAGGAGCATTGCGGAGAAGTTCTGAAGGCCATTACAGGTGCCGTCCATCTGAACCGGAAGGCTGCTCTCGAAGCCGTAGCCTTCCCGCTTGAACGCGGCCCACTCAAAGCAGAACGCGAGGAACTGCCATTGCTTGTCGGCAGTGGTCCAGAAGCGGAAGTCGTAGGGGTTTTCGGCGCACGCGAGGATTTCAGCCTCGTGATCTCGAACCCACTGAACGCGGTCCTCAAGGCTGACCTTATCGAAACCGAACATCCCTGCCCCGTGGATCGCCAACCAATCCGCTGCCTCCTCGTTCAAGATCGGGACCACGTTAGCGAAGGTCAGGAGACCACGCTGGATGTCCGAACCCTGAGGCGTGAGATAGAGAGGTAGAGGGTATGCACGGCCCCGCCAGTCGAGGGTATGAGGATAGAAGAATGCCTCCTCATCCTTGAACTTCTCGGCCACGCCAAGGGTACGCAAGAAAGCTGCACGCTTGCCGCTCATCTCAGCGTTCTTGCGGTGCGTCTCGTGCGTCCTGGCCTTCCACTCCTTGAACTCCTCAAGCTGCTCCTCGGTCATGTCCTCAACAGACATGCGCTCCTTACCTTCAGGCAGCCAGTAAGGCCGCTGAGGAAGCGTCAGCTTGTCGTTCGTCGGCAGCTCAGCCACGCCCGCGCCGCTCTCGTAGAGCGTCCGCATCACGTCGAGGACCGGGGTGTTGATCGCCCATGCGGTATCTTGAAGGGCGTTGATGGCACCGTAGACCTCGGTAAGGTCGCGGTTAGCCAGCTCTTCAAGGTACTGGTGATTGTGCGTCTTCACCAACCGAAGGCGACGGAAGGCCGTGTAGTAGCCACCGTCGAAGGGCGAGGTCCACGGCTTAGGGGGAACGATGGTCGGCATGAAGATGGGGAACAGATGCTCAAGGCGTCTATTCTCCTCCTCGATCCATTGCATCGTCCGTTCGTTGCCGTCGAGGATTTGGAGGGTACCAAAACGAGAGGATTGAATGTCCTTCTTTTCGACCAGTCCCGTGGCCGAGATGAAGAGATCGACCAGCTTTAGACCTACGAGGAGACGGTCCTTCTCCGACCAATCTTCAAGCTCAACTCCGAGGAGACGAGCCGGGAACAAGAGGTGAGACCACCTACGCTTTTCGAGCGTTTCCTGATTTGCCTTCTTCAGGAACTTCTTGTGCGCCCGGGGCATCTCCTCCTCGAACTTCCGGCTATTGAACTCATTCTCCAGCATCGAGCCGATGGCGAGGCATGTCTTCGTCAGGTTCGACTTACGGGTCAGCTCATCGAGAATGACGCGAGCCGTGATGTTCGCCACCGTGTCAACGTCGAACTTCGAGATGTAGGCCACCGCCGCATGGCGACGACCAGCTTTGCCGCTGTTCGCTTCAGCGATGAAGGCATTGATCGCTTCAACGACTTTCTCGTGAGCCTCGATCACCAAACGGTTCACGGACATTACGGAAGTCATGACGCCTTTCTCAGACGCCTTCTCAACAGATTTTCGGAACCTCTGAATACCTGAAGTTCTCATTTCCTGTTCGAGTTCAAGCTGACGTTCGAAGAGGGGATTTTCAAGGATGGTGGTCTCGATGGTCATTCTACGGTCCTCGTCTTTGCGTGGGCCAAAGGTTCCCCTTCAGGCTCCCCTTAGAGGGGGCTTTCTGGGGGCTTTGCTTAAGGGTGGGGTAATTGGCTGAGCGCCGGATGAGCGGGCCTCAAATGAGGAAGGCTTTCGCCTCCTCGGCTCGCTGAAAATGACACACGATGTGGCACGTACAGCCGAGTAATCAGCCGTATCATTCACTCGTGAATACATTAGAAAAAAAGAAAAGCCCCAAGAAATGAGGCTTTTCAGTCGAGAATGAGGAGATTTACTTACAGGTGAATGAGACGATTAGGTTGAACCTAAAACCAATGCGTCTACCAATTCCGCCATACCCGCACGTTGGGCGGCGGTATGTCACAATGTTCAGAAAGGGTCAAGCACGCCTTATCGCCGCCTTTCGTTTCCTCCGGACTTTTCTCATCCCCGCGCCGGTGGCAGGAGCCGGCCGCGCTCTCCGCTTATTCGCCACCCGCGCCGGGGAACAGGGCGCAACAGCCGGACAGAGGCGATTTGGCGCGGAAAACGGCAAGCCGCACCGCCTCCGCCTCTCATCGCCTTCCCGCCCCACCTCGCCCGGCGCATCGCATGCAGGCAGGCGGAGAAACAGGCAATATTTATGCGGCTACATTGACATTATATATAGCGCGCCCCGCAGCCCAGTTACCGGATTGCCGGCCCCTGCTCCAGACCAGCGATTGAGGGGCTTCCGCACCCTTGCCCCGCCCCTTATCCGGTCATCCCTCACACCTTCGCACAGCCGAACCCCAGACGATCACCAAAAGCACACAAATTGGTCACAAATTATGCATGAATCGCCGCAATCGGCCTGTTTTACCGGCTTGCATTGCAATCTGTGCATAGGTGACATCTTGCTTTGTCTGTTTTTGTTTTGATTAAACCGATTATATTCATGGTCATACAGAGATCGAGTTCAGCCCCGGACCAAAGCCTCCCAAGACTGGCCGCAGAGACTGAACAGCACGAAGAGGAAGATGAAAATGAACATTGCACGCTCGCTCACCAACTGGCGCAAGTATCGTCAGACCGTAACCGAACTCGGCCGCATGACCGACCGCGAACTGAGCGACCTCGGCATTGGCCGTCAGGACATCCGCCGCGTCGCCAAGACCGCCGTCGGCTTCTGATTATACGCCCCGCCGCTTCTTGCGGCGGATGCGAGACGACCTACCCAAAAAAGGCCTGAGGCTCCCGCCTCCGGCCTTTTTTTCGTTTTGGGCGGTTCTCCGGGTCGAAGCGGCATTGCCTTAGCCGCCCACAGTGTCAGCCGATGAAAAATGCATCGATGGCCGACCATGCACGCAGCGCTCGGATAGCGTCCGAGCCCCTCCCGACGCGCCTTTTCACGCGGCAAAGCGCCTTTAGCGCCGCCAAAGGCTGCCAAACCCGTCAAAACCGCCTGAAACACAGGCATTTCCGCTCATATTTTGCTCAGATGATATTCAAAGCCACAAATTTAGCCGACATAGTGCACAAATGCATGGCAGTAGCTTAAATTCTGCACTGCACAACATGGCTCAATGTCTATATATAAACCTCAACAGCCGAGAGCACAGAGAAACGCTGAGCCGGCAGACGAAATCAACAGAGATAGATTGAGGAAACGACCATGAACCCCATCCGCATCGCAAAGAACTGGATCTCCTACCGCCGCACGATCAACGAACTTGGCAGCCTTTCCAACCAGGCTCTGAGCGACATCGGCCTGACCCGTTACGACATCCGTAACGTAGCAGCCCGTTCGTTCCGCTAAGGCGTAAACGATCGTCCCGCTGCCCGACCTCCAGGGCGCGACGATTGAGCGACAGGTAAAAAAAAAGCGGCGCCTCTGGCGCCGTTTTTGATTCTGGCAGGATCTACTGGAAATTCTCGCCAGTCGGCGATTGACGAACATCGGCCCGGCGAACCATGCCATGCGGCACCGCCCCCCTTTCTTGTCGGTGGCTGGTTCGCTACGCTCCTCTCCCGTCGTGCCGGACTTGATCCGGCATCCAGTCACGGCGCGTCTGCGCCGTGGGAAGAGTCCTTTCAGCCCAAAGACTTGGGCTGGCTGGATTCCGGCTCAAGGCCGGAATGACGGAGGAAGATGGTCCACTACTAAAATGCTGCCAACCATCACAACAAATTACACATCCAGGACGGAAACGAGATCGCTCGTTACATTCGGGCGGCTCGCGGGCATAAAGACCACATCCTCTCTCACATGCCTATCCTCAAAAACATTTGGCTGCCCCGGCCATGCATGCTAGTGCATCCGCAAACAATGCCGCGTCCTTCGGGACCCGTGCGAAACAATCACTCGAAAGACAGCCGCCGGACGGGAGCCTTTGCCCCGCGGCCGCCCATGGACGCCAGCATGCAAGACAAGACCACTTCTCCCATTCACGTCGTGGGCGGCGGACTGGCCGGTTCGGAAGCCGCATGGCAGATCGCGCAAAGCGGTGTACCCGTCATCCTGCATGAAATGCGCGGCGTGCGCGGCACGGATGCGCATAAGGGCGATACGCTGGCGGAACTGGTCTGTTCCAACTCCTTCCGCTCCGACGATGCGACGGCCAATGCGGTCGGCGTCATCCATGCGGAAATGCGGCTTGCCGGTTCTCTGATCATGGCCTGCGCCGACAGGCACCAGGTGCCGGCCGGCGGCGCGCTTGCCGTCGACCGCGACGGGTTCTCCGAGGCTGTGACGAAAGAGCTGGAAAGTCACCCTTTGGTGACAATCATCCGCGAAGAGGTAAACGGCCTGCCGCCGAAGGAATGGGGCAACTCGATCATCGCCACCGGCCCGCTGACCTCGCCGGATCTCGCAGCCGCCATCCAGGCCGAGACGGGTGAGGATGCGCTCGCCTTTTTCGACGCCATCGCCCCCATCGTCCACCGCGATAGCATCAATATGGATATTTGCTGGTACCAGTCGCGCTACGATAAAGTCGGCCCCGGCGGCACCGGCAAGGATTACATCAACTGCCCGCTGAACGAGGAGCAGTACAACGCCTTCATCGACGCGCTGATTGCCGGTGACACGGTGGGTTTCAAGGAATGGGAAGGCACGCCCTATTTCGATGGCTGCCTGCCTATCGAGATCATGGCCGAGCGCGGCCGCGAGACGCTGCGCCACGGCCCGATGAAGCCGATGGGACTGACCAACGCCCATAACCCCACCGTCAAGGCCTATGCCGTCGTGCAGCTGCGACAGGACAATGCGCTCGGCACGCTCTACAACATGGTCGGTTTCCAGACCAAGCTGAAATACGGTGTGCAGGCGGATGTATTCCGCATGATACCGGGCCTCGAAAATGCGGAATTCGCCCGCCTCGGCGGCCTGCACCGCAACACCTATATCGATTCTCCGATCCTGCTCGACCGCTCGCTGAAGCTGAAATCGCGGCCGGACCTGCGTTTCGCCGGCCAGATCACTGGCTGCGAAGGATACGTGGAAAGCGCCTCCGTCGGCCTCCTCGCCGGCCGCTTCGCCGCCGCCGAACAGAAGGGCGAGGCCCCGAGCCTGCCGCCGGCCACCACCGCGCTCGGCTCGCTCCTCAACCACATCACCGGCGGCCACCTCTCTTCCGATGATGAGCCGGGCAAACGCTCCTTCCAGCCGATGAACATCAATTTCGGCCTGTTCCCGGAACTGGCGCCGGGCTCCATCGTCAAGCCGGAGGGCGTGAAGCGTTTTCGCGGCAAGGACAAGACGATCATGAAACGCCAGCTTATTGCAGCGCGGGCGTTGCGGGATTGTGCGGCGTGGCTCGGCGAAAGCCAGGTCGCGACAGAGGCTGTCTGAGGCCGATCAATTTGCTTTGAATGGCGAGCGCTTGAGGTTCCACTTTGCGAAATCCGATTTGCCGCTCTGGTAGGGATATCGCTGGGAAAAGAACGGGTTGACGGCCGCAACATATTCGAATTTGAGCGTGATATCGGTCACCGCAGCGATCAGAGGCCGATAGCTGTACCGCCCAGAGACAACAATGATAGCTTCCTGAGCAACGAAACCGTTGGCAATCACGGTTTTCTCCCATGGCACATCTTCGGCAGATCCCAGAAAATTGTGGGCGGGAAATTGCAGCCGGGCGACCTTATCCACCAGTTTGACGCTTCTCAGCGTCAGGTCGAGTTTGCCCGTCTGGAGAATGCCGCTGCCGGAAAGGACGACGAAGCTCGGAACCCCCGTGCGCACCCGTTCCTCGAATTCGGGGAATCTTGCCGCCCAGCGCGCTGAATCGTCGACTATCGTCATGAACCGGTCATAGCTGAGCCAACCCCGCCCGACCTCAATGATCACGGCAAGCATAAGGACAAGCAGCGGCGCCAAAAGCCCCATTTCCAACGCCGCAGCGCCAGAACGGCAACGCCCGAAACCAGCAAGACGCAAAAACCATGTCGTCTTTTTCATTCCGTCACCCGCACGGCAGTGATCGCCAGGGAAATGTTGCGCAACTGATGAATGCCGCCCGTGTCCGGCACGAGGAAACGCGTCGTCGGCATCAAAAAATTCCAGTTGTAACCGATGGCCAGAATGTACTGCCCGGCGGTATCGGCGGGCGGGCGAAAATCGTTCACGATCGGTATGGGCACTTTGGCTTCGGCAATATCGTCGTCAGGAATCGGCAAAAGGGCGATCTTGAGAGTGGTTTCGTCAGTCCCTCCAATGAAATTGGAGGCGATTGCCTTGCGCAACGCAATCTCGGTCGCCGGTTTACCGTCCGACGCCGCCTTGCGGAGATATTCGATACCCGCATTCGATGCGAACGAGAGATAAAGATAATAGAGCATCAGCAGGCCGATTTCGAGCGTCCCGAAAATCAGCGCAAAAAACAGCGGCAACAGCAGAGCCGTCTCAACCGCCGTTGCTGCCTTTCGGTCGCCGAGCAGCCGATAACATTTGGCATGCGCGACCCGGCATCTGCTCGGGCCACCACGGCTTTTATCCTGACGCGGGGAAAGTAAGGACTTCATCTCAGCCCTCTTCCATTCGATCCACGTAGATGAGCTGGAAACCGGTGATGATGCCACCAAAGCTGTCGCTCAGGCCGGTTGCCTCAATCGTCACCCGATAGATGGAGTAGGCCTTGACCCTGAAACTGTAGTCTCTCGGCGTCCAGGCAATACTGTTTTTATCCTGGGTCAACTCCCACACCCGCTGCTGGGGTTGCAGGTCAGGAAGGAGCTGTTGGAGCGAGATCTTGATTCCGTTTGTTTTTTCCACGTCCTCGACGGCCCGGCGCCCATTATACCAAACCATGATCTTATATATTCCGGGATGAAGCTCGACATCCTTGTAGATCGAGCTATTGGCTTCGATATTTTTTTTCTTGCCGGGCTTAGGCGGCCCCCAGTCACTGTCGAGCTCCATGACATAACGGGTTGGCAATGAGAGTTCGGTGCCCGCCTTCTTGTCGATTTCGATCTTGTCGGTGGTCTTTGCCTTATCGACCTCCTTCAAAGTGCAGGCTTTGTCGTTGGCGGTAGGGGCCTCGTTGAGTTTCTTGCTCTGCATTCCCGCCGGATAGCCCTCCCAATTGTGGTTGCGGCGGCAGCAGGGGCTGCTCCAGTCCTGCAACTCGACGCCGGGGCCGGTCCCGCCATCCCATCCGATCTCCGAATAGGGATAGACACCCCAGCAACCGCCGGGGGTTTCCTTGGTGACGCCGTTTTTCAGAACCCGCTCGACGCCGAGAGCGTTGCTCTCGAACATATTGTCAATGATGACCGCATCATCCTCGGGATAGGGCGGGATGCCCTCGCAAGAGTATGCAAGGCGATATTTCAGCTTCTCGAGATTGAACATCTCCGAGAAAATCAGCCCGTAACTGAACTCGGCATTGATTTTTGTCTCAGTCCATTTCACTTGCACGTCACGCGAGAGGACCTTCTGCTTCGTGGATTGAATCATCGCATCGAAGGCCGCGGTCACATTGTCGCGCCGGACAGTGTCAAGCAACGTGTAGGTACGTGTCGGCTTGGTGGCTCTTTCGCATGCCATGGCCATGACCCGCTTTGACTGGTTGTAATAGGCCAGCGCCCTGCCACCCTCAAAAAGCAGCCCCAGCAAAATGATAAAGACCGGCAGCAGCAGAGCGGTCATGATGGCGAAGGTACCCGCGCGGTCCCTGAGGAGCGATGAAAACAGGCTCCATTTCCATGCCGCTTTTTTAATCCGCCTGCTCGTCATCAAAACACCGTTTCATGTCGCTCATCGCCATGGGAAAGGCGCGCTGTGAAAAGCGACAGGCCTTGCTTTCTGCGACGCTAAAAAATGTCCGGCTCACGCCGGTGGCTCGAAAATTGCTCATTGGTCGCCGGCGGCGCCGCTTTTCGAGCAACTTCGCCTGACCCCTGAAATACAGGGGTCAATTAACACGCAAACCGTAAATCAAAACTCAATCGGAACCTAAAAATATGAAGCAAATTCATATGCTTAGTTTATTTATTAGTAAATTAGGTCTCGACAATAAAATCGTATGACCGCCTAACGGCAGTATGGGGTTTGCATTCACGGTTTCTTCCGAAAACACAAACTTGGGCTCGCCCCTTGTCCCTCAAGCCAAGCTCGGGCAAAACAGCCCTGTTCAATCACAAAACAATGCCAGGAGATAAGATATGGACGTTCGCGCCGCAGTTGCCATTCAGGCCGGAAAGCCGCTTGAGGTCATGACCGTTCAACTCGAAGGCCCGCGCGCCGGCGAAGTGCTGGTTGAGGTCAAGGCGACCGGCATCTGCCATACAGACGATTTCACCCTGTCGGGTGCCGATCCGGAGGGCCTGTTCCCGGCCATTCTCGGCCATGAGGGCGCGGGCGTCGTCGTCGATGTCGGACCGGGCGTCACCTCGGTCAAGAAGGGCGACCATGTCATTCCGCTCTACACGCCGGAATGCCGCGAATGCTATTCCTGCACCTCGCGCAAGACCAATCTCTGCACCTCCATCCGCGCCACCCAGGGCCAGGGCGTAATGCCGGACGGCACGTCGCGCTTCTCCATCGGCAAGGACAAGATCCATCATTATATGGGCTGCTCGACCTTCTCGAACTATACGGTTCTGCCGGAGATCGCGCTCGCCAAGATCAATCCCGACGCGCCCTTCGACAAGGTCTGCTACATCGGCTGCGGCGTGACGACCGGTATCGGCGCGGTCATCAACACCGCCAAGGTCGAGATCGGCTCCACGGCGATTGTCTTCGGCCTCGGCGGCATCGGCCTCAACGTGCTGCAGGGCCTGCGCCTTGCCGGCGCGGACATGATCATCGGCGTGGACATCAACCCCGACCGCAAGGCCTGGGGCGAGAAGTTCGGCATGACCCACTTCGTAAACCCGAAGGAAGTCGGCGACGATATCGTGCCGTACCTCGTCAACATGACGAAGCGCAATGGCGACCTGATCGGCGGCGCCGATTACACATTCGATTGCACCGGCAATACCAAAGTCATGCGCCAGGCGCTGGAAGCCTCGCATCGCGGCTGGGGCAAGTCGGTCATCATCGGCGTTGCCGGTGCCGGCCAGGAAATCTCCACGCGTCCGTTCCAGCTCGTCACCGGCCGCAACTGGATGGGCACCGCCTTCGGTGGCGCGCGCGGCCGCACGGATGTGCCGAAGATCGTCGACTGGTACATGGAAGGCAAGATCCAGATTGACCCGATGATCACCCACACCATGCCGCTCGAAGACATCAACAAGGGCTTCGACCTGATGCACAAGGGCGAAAGCATTCGCGGCGTCGTGGTTTATTGATTGGATAAGACAGAGGCGGACGCGCGTAACCGCGCGCGCCCGCCATTCATAGAAATGTGATCGCCTCCAACCCGCTGCAGCCATTGCGATTAACGGGACGGTAAATCTATCGTCGTAAGCCGATACTACGCGGCGGAGTTGAAAATCCCTCCCCGCCCAGAACGACGCCAGACCTGCGGAGAGCGACCCTGAAAATCGTACCGATCGACAACGGAAACCGCGTCGCCGCCGTCGCTCTTCTGGCGAAAGGCTTCCCGGAAAAAACCGCAGCCTTCTGGTCGCGCGGTTTGTCGCTCGTCAGCGAACATCACGAGCGGCGCGAACTCGGTCCGATCGGGCAATTGCTGATGAAGGGCGACGATGCCGCAGGTGTGCTGCTGACGATCAAAAGCCGCCTGCCGGAGACCGGCAGGATCGTCGTCAACCTGTCCAGCTGGTATGTGGAGCCTTCCTGCCGCTGGTTCGCCCCGCGCATGTTGCAGATGGCGTCCTCCAATGAGGACGAAATCTTTACCGATCTCACCCCCTCTCCCGAAGCCTGCAAGCTGAATGAGAGGCTGGGCTTTGCGACGGTAACCGATTGCACGCTCTTTTATCCGCTGCCCTTTGCAGCGCTTCGCCCGGCAAGCGCACGGCTGCGGGCGCCAGGCGAGATAAAACCGGAAATACTCTCCGCCGAAATGCGCGACATGCTGGAAGACCACGCCCGTCTCGGCTGCATCGTGGCCGTGATGGAGGCGGAGAACCGCCATTACCCTCTGGTCTTCCTGAAAACCACGACCAAAAGATTGCCATCCGCGCGCCTCATCCATTGCGAAGACCGGCAGGTCGCGCAAAGGCACATATCCACAATCGCCCGCCACCTTCTTGGCCATGGCCGGCTTGCGCTGACCATGGCGGCAATGGGCGCAGAGCGAAAGGCCGGCGGGCTTGCCGCACATAAATCTGCACCGATACAAGTAAAAGGCGCATGGAACCCACGATTTATTAACGAAGCATACTCAGAGTTGGTGTTATTGCCACCGTAGGTATTTTAGTGAGTCGTGCGCGACTTGACGGAATCTTGGCCTTTACAGAAAAAGCGCCGTTCCGGGCAGGTCATTGGGAAAGACGCGGGAAATCGGAGAACGAGCATGCTTGCAGCGAAAAAGAGTGAAATCGACGTTGCCGATACCATCTATTCCTACCTCTCCGACCGTTTTCCCGCCTATGCCCCCTTTTCCGCCGATACGCAGCTTCTCGAAGGCGGCGTAATCGATTCGCTCGGCTTTCTGGAACTGATGATTTTCCTCGGCGAAAGTTTCGGCATCATTCTCGATGACGAACATTTCACGCCCGACAATCTCGGCACGCCGGCCGATCTCATCGCCTTCGTCCTCAGGGAACGGAGGAGATGACGCCCCATTTCCTGCTGCACCACCTGCTTGCCGCCCGCGCCGCGAGCGACGATCAGGCCCTCGTCCACAAGGACCGATCGCTGAATTATCGCGAATTTGCCGCAGCGGCGGCCCGTTGCGCGGCGGCATTGCAGGAAGCCGGAGCGCAACGCGGAGACCGCGTCGTCATCTATCTGCCGCGCGGCATTGAGGAATGCTGGTCGATCTTTGGCGTGAGCATGGCGTCCGGCGTCTTCGTGCCGGTGAACGCATTGCTGAAGGCGCAGCAGATCCGCCATATCGTTAGCGATTGTGGCGCGAAAATCGTCATCAGCAGCGCGGCGATGATGGATGAGCTGAAAGCGGCACTGGAAGACCTTCCCGAGGTCACGGTGCTGCTGGCGGAAGAGATAGAGGCCCGCGCCGAGACACTCGCCCGGCCTTCAGCGGCAATCGGCGAAGACCTGGCCGCCATTCTTTATACCTCCGGCTCCACCGGCTCGCCGAAGGGCGTGATGCTGTCTCATCGCAATCTTCTGGCCGGCGCGCGCATCGTGCGCACCTATCTGGACATCACCGGTAGCGACCGCATTCTGTCCCTCCTGCCCTTCAGCTTCGATTATGGCCTGAACCAGCTGCTGACGGCGGTTGAACAGGGTGCGGCCACGATCATCTCCACCTTTCGGCTGGGCGATGAGATCGTCCGCGATCTGCGCGACCATGCCATCACGGGTCTCGCCGGCGTGCCGACGATCTGGGCGATCCTGACGAAAGCGGCCCCGTCGCTCACAAAGACGCCTCTGCCGCATCTGCGTTACATCACCAATTCCGGCGGACGCGTGCCGCAGGAAACCGTAAAAGCGCTGCGCGAGAAGCTGCCGGATACGAAAATCTATCTGATGTATGGCCTCACGGAAGCCTTCCGCTCCACCTTCCTGCCGCCCGATGAAATCGACCGCCGCCCGACCTCCATCGGCAAGGCCATTCCCGAATGCGAAATCTTCATCGTCACCGCCGAGGGACAAAGGGCAAAGCCGGGTGAACCCGGCATTCTCGTCCATCGCGGCCCGACCGTCTCGCTGGGTTACTGGAACCGGCCGGAGGATACGGCAAAGGTGCTGCGCCCGCACCCCTTCATTCCGGCGGCGCTGGGCGGCGAGACCGTGTGTTATTCCGGCGATCTGGCGGTGGAGGACGAGGATGGTTTCTTCAGCTTCGTCGCCCGCAACGATGCCATGATCAAATCGTCGGGCTATCGCATCAGCCCGACCGAGGTTGAGGAAAGCCTGATGTCGACAGGCCTTTTCCAGCAGGTCGCCGTCATCGGCCTGCCGGACCCCTTTGCGGGCGAGAAGGTCCATGCCGTGGCGACTGCCGCCAACCAGAATATCGATGTGACGGCGGCTCTGAAGAAGGCCGCCGAAATGCTCGCCCCCTTCATGATCCCGCGCGCTATCGAACTGGTGGAACGACTGCCGGTCACGGCCAATGGCAAGGTGGATTACCGCGCGCTGGTGCGCGAACGGACGGACAATGGCGCCAACGGATAAACCCCAGAGCCACGGCCCGGCTTTTGCTGCCGCGTTGTTCGACACAAGCGAGAACGATCTGATGATCGGCGGACTTCCGGTGCGCGATATTGTCGCCGGGACCGGAACACCGTGCTTCCTCTATGACGCCGCCGCCATGCGCCGCGCCTATCGCGATCTCGAAACCGCGCTCGGCGGCTTTGCCGATATCTATTATTCGGTGAAGGCCAATCCCCTGCCCGCCATCGTCTCGCTTTTCCGGCAGGAAGGTGCGGGTGCGGAAATCGCTTCCGTCGGCGAATATCGCGCCGCCATCAAGGCCGGTGTCGCAACGCAAAATATCATCTTCGCCGGCCCCGGCAAAGGCATGGCCGAGCTGTGCGAAGTGATCGAGGGCGGCATCGGCGAAATCCACATCGAAAGCGCCGAGGAAATTACCCGCATCGAGGCGATCGGCAAGCCGGTCAAAGCCTCGATCCGCATCAATCCGGTGCCGGATGCACAGGCCGGCGCGATGCGCATGGGCGGCAAGGCCACCGCCTTCGGTTTCGATGAGGAAGAGCTGGAAAATGTCCTGCCGCTCTTCAAGGACGCCCGATATATCGATCTCGTCGGCGTCCATATTTACGGCGGCACGCAGATCCTCGATGCCGACATGCTTGTCTCCCAGTGGAGACACGGCATTTCCCTTGCCGCGCGCATGGCGGGGATGCTCGGTAAGCCGCTCGAAACCATCGATCTCGGCGGCGGTCTCGGCATTCCCTATTTCGCAGGCGAAACGCCGCTCGATCTTGAAAAAGTCAGCGCCGCCATACCCGACCTCAAGGCGCTTCTGAAGGCGCATGAACTGATAACCGACGCCCATGTCATCGTCGAACCCGGCCGTTTCCTCGCCGGTCCCGGCGGCATCTATGTGGCGGAGGTGAATTCGGTAAAGACCTCGCGCGGCACTACCTTCGTGGTGACGGATGGCGGCATGCATCATCACCTCGCCGCCTCCGGCAATCTCGGCCAGATCGTCAAGCGCAACTATCCCATCGTCGCTCCGGCCATGATGCTGGCGGCGCATGAGGAAACGGCAACCATCGTCGGCCCGCTCTGCACGCCGCTCGATACGCTCGCCCGTAATGCGGCGCTGCCGAAGCTCAAGGCCGGCGACCTCCTCGCCATCCTGCAATCAGGCGCCTATGGCGCCAGCGCCAGCCCAGCGGGTTTTCTGAGCCATGCGGCGGCGAAGGAGGTGCTGGTGGAAAATGGGGTGTTTGAGGTGATCGGGCGATAATCACCCCCGAAGCAGCCTGTCCCCCACCGCGAATTTCGATTTCAGCAGACACTCGTCATACTCCGCCTCGGCAACGGAATCGAACACGATACCGCCGCCGACATTGAAGACGGCACGGCCGTCGTCAAACAGGCTGAGCGTACGGATCGCCACGGAGAACCGCATCTCACCATTTGGAGACATGAAGCCGATTGCGCCGCAATAGGCGTTGCGCGGCGTCGCTTCCAGCTCGCGCAGGATTTTCATCGCCCACATTTTCGGTGCGCCGGTAACGGAGCCGCAGGGGAACAGGGCGGCGAAGATATCTTCCACCGTCACGTCAGGCAGAAGTTTCGCCCGCACATGGCTCACCATCTGGTGCACGGTCGGATAGGTCTCGATATCGAACAGCCGCGGCACATCAAGGCTGCCGACTTCTGTAATGCGGGAAATATCGTTGCGCAGCAGATCGACGATCATACGGTTTTCGGCGAGCGTCTTTTCGTCCGCCAGCATCGCCTCGACAATCGCCCGGTCTTCTTCCGCATCGGCTCCGCGCGGTGTCGTTCCCTTCATCGGATGGGTTTCGATGAAACCTTGCCCGTCAACCGAGAAGAACAGTTCCGGTGAGCGTGACAGGATGACCGGGCCGCCGAGATCGACCAGCGCGCCATATTTCACCGGCTGCCGCTCGATCAGCGACCAGAAGGCCGTCAGCGGATCGCCGCTCCAGCGGGCATGGACCGGCATGGTCAGATTGCCCTGGTAACAGTCGCCGCGACGCAGGTGCCCGTGCAGCCGCTCGAAACGCTGGCAATAGTCTTGAAGGGTCCATGCCGGCACGGGATCGGACAGAAACGCATCCGCATCCGGCAGATTTGCCGGGCGCGCAAACCGCCCCTCATCCGGCTGCGGGGCGGAAAAGACGCCGAAATTGAGAAACGGCACGTTGCGAGGCTCGTCCGCGAAAGGCGCAAGTTTAGGCTCGAACAGGAAGCCCGCCTCGTAGGACATATAGCCGGCGAGGTATTTCCCGGCCCGGCGCAGCTCTTCCATGCGCTTCAGCGCAGCAAAAAACGACGCCGGTTCATCCGCGACGATGATCTCTTCCGGCTCGGTGAAGGCTGTCACCGTGCCGGTCGTATCATCCCGGAAAAGAACGTAAGGCGCGTGTGCCAAGGAAAGCGTCCGAAACAGGAGAAAAATTCGGGAAGCGTCAGATGGGGTCTATATCGCCCCGCGCCCACATTTCGATGGTTTCCGCATAAAAATCGGCGAAACGGCCTTCCTCGATAGACTTGCGGATACCCTGCATCAGCTCCTGATAATAGGCAAGATTGTGCCAGGAGAGCAGCATGCCGCCCAACGCCTCGTTGGATCGGGTGAGATGATGCAGATAGGCGCGGGAATAATCGCGCGAGGCCGGGCAATTGGACTGCTCGTCGAGCGGGCGCATATCTTCCGCATGGCGGGCATTGCGGATATTGACGCGGCCACGACGGGTAAAGGCCAGCCCGTGGCGGCCAGAGCGGGTCGGCATCACGCAATCGAACATGTCGATGCCGCGCGCCACCGATTTCAGAATATCGTCAGGCGTACCGACACCCATCAGATAACGCGGCTTTTCGGTAGGCAGCACCGGCAGGGTAATATCGAGCATGCCCAGCATCACATCCTGCGGCTCGCCGACGGCAAGGCCGCCGACGGCATAACCCTTGAGATCGAGCTCTCTCAGCCCTTCGGCCGAACGAATGCGCAGGTCCGGCTGGTCGCCGCCCTGCACGATGCCGAACATGGCCTTGCCGGGCTGCTCGCCAAAGGCGACGCGGCAGCGCTCGGCCCAGCGCAGCGACATTTCCATGGCGCGCTCGATTTCCTTGCGTTCGGCCGGCAGCGCGATGCATTCATCGAGCTGCATCTGGATATCCGAATCGAGCATGCCCTGGATTTCGATGGAGCGTTCCGGCGACATATGATGCAGCGAACCGTCCACATGGCTCTTGAAGGTCACGCCCTGCTCGTCCAGCTTGCGCAGACCGGAAAGCGACATCACCTGAAAACCGCCGCTGTCGGTAAGGATCGGATGCGGCCAGCGGATCAACTCATGCAGGCCGCCAAGGCGGGCAACTCGCTCCGGACCCGGCCGCAGCATCAGGTGATAGGTATTGCCGAGAATGATATCGGCCCCAAGCTCCCGCACCTGATCGAGATACATGGCCTTGACGGTGCCGACGGTGCCGACCGGCATGAAGGCGGGCGTGCGGATGATACCGCGCGGCATGGCGACTTCGCCGAGGCGTGCGCCGCCGCTCGTGGCTTTCAGGGTGAAGGTGAATTTGTCGTGCATCAGTTTTTCCGGAACAACAGGCTGGAATCGCCATAGGAATAGAAGCGGTATCCGGTTTCGATGGCGTGCTTATAAGCGTCACGCATCGTTTCGAGACCGCAGAAAGCCGAAACGAGCATGAACAGCGTCGATTTCGGCAGGTGGAAATTGGTCATCAGAATATCGACCGCGCGGAAGCGGTATCCCGGCGTGATGAAGATGCCGGTGGCATCGGACCATGGGTGGACAACGCCATTCTCGTCAGCCGCACTTTCGATCAGGCGCAGCGATGTCGTGCCGACACAAACGATACGTCCGCCCCGCGCCTTTACCGCATTCAGCCGGTCGGCGGTTTCCCGCGACACATGGCCGATCTCGAAATGCATCTTGTGGTCGTCGGTATCGTCGGACTTCACCGGAAGGAAGGTGCCTGCCCCAACGTGAAGCGTCACGAAATGCCGCTCGATGCCCACCTTGTCCAGCGCAGCAAACAGATCGGGCGTGAAATGCAGCCCGGCGGTGGGGGCGGCAACGGCGCCCTTTTCGCGGGCGTAGATGGTCTGGTAATCGGTCTGGTCCTGCGCATCTTCCGGGCGTTTCGCCGCGATATAGGGCGGCAGGGGAATATGGCCGACGGAGGCTATCGCCTCATCCAGCACCGGGCCGGAGACGTCGAACAGCAGCGTGATCTCACCCTCCTCGCCCTTCTCCTCGACGGTGGCTTCCAGATGGGCAAGGCCGCAGGCATTGTCCCGCTCGTAGCCGAAACGGATGCGGTCGCCCTGCTTGATGCGCTTGCCGGGACGCGCAAAGGCTTTCCAGCGGGATTGATCGGCGCGCATGTGCAGCGTGGCCGAAACCGCCGTCTCCGGCGCGCCTTCGCGCAGCCGCACACCTTCCAGCTGGGCGGGAATGACACGGGTATCGTTGAACACCAGCGCGTCGCCAGGCTTCAGGAAGGACGGCAGATCGAAGACGCGATGGTCTTCCATGCGGTTCTCATTCGGATCGACCACCAACAGGCGCGCGCTGTCGCGCGGGTTCGCGGGGCGCAGGGCGATATTCTCCTCGGGCAGATCGAAATCGAACAGGTCTACACGCATTGCAAGGGCTCTCGAAAATATCAAAACCCGCCCTCAATGGGGCGGGTGGTGGGTAGTGACAAGGCTTCGTCTAACGAGACGTCATCCTCGGGCTTGTCCCGAGGATCTAACCACGTAGCCGTCGGGGATCGTTAGATCCTCGGGACAAGCCCGAGGATGACGGCTGAGAGGTTGGCACCCTTGTCATCAATGTGAAACGCCCCGCAGTTTCCTGCGGAGCGGGTAAACACTTTATACGCTATCCTCAGGCCGCAGAAGCGAGCTTGATGGAAACGATCGAATCGGGGTCCTTCACCGGCTCGCCGCGCTTGATCTTGTCGATGGCTTCCATGCCTTCGATGACCTGGCCCCAGACGGTGTACTGCTTGTTGAGCCACGGCGAATCCGTGAAGCAGATGAAGAACTGCGAGTTGGCGGAGTTCGGGTTCTGCGAACGGGCCATGGAGCAGGTGCCGCGCACGTGCGGAATGGCGGAGAACTCGGCCTTCAGGTCCGGCTTGTCGGAGCCGCCCATGCCGGCGCGTGCCGGGTTGAAGCTTTCCGAACCCTTCTTGCCGAACTTCACGTCGCCCGTCTGGGCCATGAAGTCTTCGATGACGCGGTGGAAAACCACGCCATCGTAAGCGCCTTCCGAGACGAGTTCCTTGATGCGGGCAACGTGGCCAGGCGCAACTTCCGGAAGCAGCTGGATCACGACCTTGCCGGTCGTCGTTTCCATGATGATGGTGTTTTCCGGATCCTTGATCTCGGCCATGGTTATTCTCCTCTGTTCGGGCTCTATTGCCCTACCTTACTTCTTGCCGACGGTGACCTTGATCATCCGGTCGGGGTTGGAAACTTCGCCGTTGCTGCCCTGCCCGCGCTTGATCTTGTCGACGGCTTCCATGCCGGACACGACCTTGCCGACCACGGTATATTGGCCGTTCAGGAACGGGCCGTCGGCAAACATGATGAAGAACTGCGAATTGGCGGAATTCGGATCCTGCGAGCGGGCCATGCCGACCACGCCGCGCGTGAACGGAACCTTGGAGAATTCGGCCGGAATATCCGGCAGGTCGGAACCGCCCGTACCCGCACGCTGGGCACTGAAACCCTTCTCCATGTTGCCATACTGCACGTCGCCGGTCTGCGCCATGAAACCGTCGATGACGCGATGGAAGGCGACATTGTCATAAGCGCCCTTCTTGGCCAGCGCCTCGATCTGCGCCACGTGCTTGGGCGCGACATCCGGCATCAGTTCGATGACAACGGGGCCGTCCTTCAGCTGCACGGTCAGGAGTTCGGCGGCAGATGCAAAGGTGCTGGCGGCGAGAGCGCCTGCAAACATGGCGCCGGCAAAGGCAAATCGAACGAGTTTCATCGGATTGGCTCCAGAATGTGAGGCTGAAGTTAGCGCTTCAGCTTGGCGTTGAGGGCTTCAAGCACGGCTTTCGGCACGAAGGCGTCGACATTGCCGCCCATGGCGGCGATCTGCCGGACCAATGTGGCTGTAATGGGTCGCGACGAGGTGCCGGCGGGCAGGAATACGGTCTGGATATCGGGCGCCATCTGGCGGTTCATCCCGGCCATCTGCATTTCATAATCGAGATCGGTGCCGTCGCGCAGGCCGCGCAGCAAAAGGCGCGCGCCGTGCTGGCGGGCGGCATCGACGACGAGATTATCGAAGGAGACGACTTCCATGCGCGCCGCTTCGCCCGGCAGATGTTCGGCAAGCGCCCGCTTTATCAGCCCTGCCCGCTCCTCGAAGCTGAACAGCGGCGCTTTTCCGGGATGAATGCCGACCGCAACGATGACTTTCGACGCCACGTTCAGCGCTTGGAGAAGCACATCCAGATGTCCGTTGGTCATCGGATCGAAGGATCCTGGATAAAAGGCAATCGTCATATCGCTCTCAGATGGTGGGCGCGTCTCGACGCTTCAGCATATGTGCCGCCTTTTGTCATGGAGAGGCACGCGGCGCAAGACTTTATAACCAACCCCTCACAAGCGTGGCTGCGGCGTGAACCGCGGATGAATGGGCCGTTCAGTGCGGTTTCACAGCTATTTTGTCTAAATGCACGGCATCGGGAAACCGAAACGCCCCTCACTCGTTAAGCATCCGGAGAATTGAAAATGCTGGCCTTCATGATCGTCCTTTCGATCATCGCTTCATTCGCTGCCGAGTATATTTTTCTCGAATGACGGCCTTAGCCAGTTTCCTGAACGCCAGATGAACGAACCATTCAAGGAAGTTTCACAGGCGCGATGCTAATCGATTTTTACGGTTGACGCGGAACATGTTTGGACATGGCGCGTTAAGAAAGAACCAAAGGAACGGACAGATGTTTGTAAGAGAAAAACAGTCTACTTCGGCGAAAATCAGCGTCATCAGCACCGCCTGGACAGTACTGGTTATCGCAATGGTAGCAACGACGTTTAGCCTTTATGAACAGAAGCCTGAAAAACTGGGCCCGGACTATCCGCAGCTGACCGCCCGTTATCAGTATATGAATTACTACTGATAACGGAGAGAATTTTCTCGAAACTCCCGGAGACGATATCATGTTCACATTTCTGACAATGCTTCTTGCCCTGATCAGCGTTATGTTCGTGACATCGATGATATCCGTGGTCGCCGAGATGCGACGTGAAGACGAGGAATTCAAGGCGATGATCCGGCGCGACCGCGCCTTCTGAGCGCGACGGGCCGGGCAGACGGCCGCTTAAAAGTGATTCTTTTCAACCGCCTGGACCTTCCGGGCGGTTTTATTTTGCGCTTCGCGGGCGCAACGCGGCGAAGACGATGGCGGAAAATCCCGCCTCCAATCACACAAGCGTTTTCAAAACCCCGTTTTTCCAAGGCAAATTCCCTTCAATTTCCGTTTGGATTGATTTAAGGAACGCCGATACGTTGCGGGCCGGAGAGCCGGCGACCGCGACGACGTTCCTGTGAGGTTTGCATAACGATGCTCGATTCCCTGAGAAATGCTTCTCGAACCATGGCAGCCAAGCTGCTGCTTCTCCTGCTTGTTGTCTCTTTTGGCATCTGGGGCGTCTCCGCATCGCTTGTCACCGCCAATTCCCACGCCGTCATGACGGTGGGCGACCAGACGGTCAGCCCCGAGGAATTCCGTCTCGCCTATCAGCGCCAGATTTCCGATCTCAGCCGCCAGTTCGGCACGAGGCTGACGACCGAGCAGGCCAAGGCCTTCGGCATCGACCGCCAGGTGTTCAGCCAGCTTGCGGCCGGTGCAGCGCTTGACGAGCTGGCCTCGAAGATGAATCTCGGCCTTTCGGAAAACCGCCTCGCCAATCTCATCGCCGAAGACCCGGCCTTCAAGGCGGTCAACGGCCAGTTCGACCGCAATCTCTTCAGCGAACGCCTGCGCAATTCCGGTTTCCGCGAGGATGACTATATCAAGGAACGCAGCAAGGTCGCCGTCCGCAGCCAGATCGTCGAAGCCGTTTCCGACGGTTTTGCCGCGCCGCAGGTGCTGGTGGATGCGCTGAAGCAATATCGCAACGAGCAGCGCGCCGTCGATTACGTCATTCTTTCGAACGCCGTCATTCCGCCGGTCAAGGCGCCGGGCGACGACGTGCTTGCCCCTTGGTTCGAAACCAACAAGACGAAATATCGCGCGCCCGAGTTCCGCAAGTTCACCTATGTGAAGCTTGAGCCGTCCGATATCGCCGATCAGGCCGCCGTCACCGACGCCCAGATCGCCGATTATTATAACAGCCACAAGGACAGCTTCCGCACCGCCGGCCGCCGCACGGTGGAGCAGCTGACCTTCCCCGAAAAGGAAATGGCAGAGGCCGCCGCCGAGCAGATCCGCCTCGGCAACACCACCTATGACCAGGTGGTGAAGGATCAGGGCAAGACCGCTTCCGACGTCACGCTCGGCGAATTCACCAGGGATACCATCCCCGACCAGTCGATTGCCGACGCCGCTTTCGCCATCCAGAAGGACGGCGGTGTATCGCCGGTGGTCCAGGGCTCCTTCGGCCCGGTTCTCCTGCGCGTCACCGGCATCAAGCCGGAAACGACCCGCACGCTGGAAGAGGCGAAGGAAGATATCCGCAAGGACCTCGCCACCGCCGCCGCTGCGGAAGAGATCACCAATGTTCATGACCGTTACGAGGATCTGCGCGCCGGCGGTTCTTCACTCGCTGATGCGGCAACGCAGTTGAACCTGAAACCCGTCACCATCGCCGCCATCGACGCTTCCGGCCTCGATGAAAAGGGCGATGCGGTTCAGGGCCTGCCCTCCCCGCAGCTCGCGCAGGAGGTCTTCAAGACCGAACCCGGCACGGAAGCGCTGCCGATCAATCTCGGCCGTGAAGGCTACATCTGGTTCGATGTCGACCAGATCATCGCCGCCCGCGACCGCACACTTGCCGAAGTTCGCGACGATGTCGTGGCTGACTGGACGGCGGAGCAGCAGCGCAACGCGCTTGCCGCCAAGGCCGAGGAACTGAAGGCGCGTGTCGAAAAGGGCGACACGCTGGAAGCCGTGGCCGGTGAGCTTAGCCTTGCCGTCGAACAGAAGTCCGGCCTGCGCCGCAACAGCGAAGACGCCATTTTCGGCCAGCAGACCATCGCGGCGGTCTTCTCCGGCGCGGAGGGCAAGGTGGGCACGGCGGCCGATGCCGACGGTTCCAGCCGCATCCTCTTCAAGGTCACCTCGGTCGACACCACTGCGCCTGCCGACGCGCTTGCCAATGACGACCAGCAGTTCGCCGCCATTGCCCGCGCGGCCGGCGACGACATGCTGGACCAGATGGTCAACCGCCTGCAGAATGACTATGGTGTCACCATCAATCAGGCCCTCGCCGATCAGGCGATGGTCGGCTTCTAACCCGGGGGGCGACAAGATGGCCGAACTGAAGCCGCTGATCGCCAAGGTCGCCAATGGAGAAAGCCTGAACCGCGAGGATGCGCGTACGGCTTTCGACATTCTGATGTCGGGCGAAGCCACGCCGTCGCAGATCGGCGGCTTCCTGATGGCGCTGCGCGTGCGCGGGGAAACGGTGGACGAAATCGTCGGCGCCGTCTCCTCCATGCGTTCCCGCATGCTGCCGGTTTCGGCCCCCGCCAATGCCATCGATATCGTCGGCACCGGCGGTGACGGCATCGGCACCTATAATATCTCGACGCTCGCCTCGATCATCGTCGCCGGCACCGGCCTGCCGGTCGCAAAGCACGGCAACCGGGCGCTGAGCTCCAAATCCGGCACGGCGGATGCGCTCTCGGCGCTCGGCGTGAAGCTCGATATCGGTCCGGAACTCATAGCCCGCTGCATCAGCGAGGCGGGTCTCGGTTTCATGTTCGCGCAGCTTCACCATTCGGCCATGCGCCATGTCGGCCCAAGCCGCGTCGAACTCGGCACGCGCACCATCTTCAACCTGCTCGGCCCCCTCTCCAACCCGGCCGGCGCCAAACGGCAACTGCTTGGCGTCTTTTCGCCGCGCTGGCTGGTGCCGCTTGCGGAAGTGCTGCGCGATCTGGGTTCGGAAAGCATCTGGGTCGTCCATGGCGACGGCATGGACGAGGTGACGACCACGGGCGTTACCCATGTCGCGGCACTGGAAAATGGCAAGATTCGCACCTTCGACCTGACGCCGAAGGATTTCGGTGTCGAGCCCGCTTCCATGGAAGATCTGAAGGGCGGAGACGGCATTGCCAATGCGGCGGCGCTGCGCGAGGTTCTGTCCGGCAAACGCAACGCCTATCGTGACGTGTCGCTGTGCAATGCGGCCGCAGCGCTGGTTATCGCCGGCAATGCGGAGACACTGTCTGAGGCGATGGCGATCGTCAGCGAGGCGCTGGACAGCGGCAAGGCCGCAGCCGCGCTCGACCGTCTGGTCGCCGTGTCCAACGAGGTTCAGGAATGAGAGCGAGATCATGAGCGACATTCTTAAAAAGATCGAGATTTACAAGCGCGAGGAAATCGCCGCCGCCAAGGCGAAGGTTTCGCTGGCCGACCTGAAGGCCATGGCCGCAGACCAGAGCGCACCGCGCGGTTTCTACAGGGCGCTCCGGGCAAAGCAGGCCGAAGGCAAATTCGGTCTGATCGCCGAAATCAAGAAGGCCAGCCCCTCCAAGGGCCTCATCCGCCCGGATTTCGATCCGCCGGCGCTGGCCGCCGCCTATGAAGCCGGTGGCGCCGCCTGTCTTTCGGTGCTGACGGATAGCCCAAGCTTTCAGGGCGCCCCGGAATTCCTCACCGCCGCCCGCAATGCCTGCGCCCTGCCGGCGCTGCGCAAGGATTTCATGTTCGAGACCTATCAGGTGCATGAGGCGCGCGCCTGGGGCGCGGACTGCATTCTCCTCATCATGGCCTCGCTTTCCGACGACGAGGCGAAACGCCTTGAGGACGAGGCTTTCGCGCTCGGCATGGATGTGCTGGTGGAAGTGCACGATGAGGAAGAAACGGAACGGGCGCTGAAGCTCGCCTCGCCGCTTCTCGGCATCAACAACCGCAACCTGCGCACCTTCGAAGTCAGCCTCGAAACCAGCGAGAAGCTCGCAGGCCTCGTGCCCGCGGAAAAGCTGCTGGTCGGCGAAAGCGGCATCTTCACCTTCGAGGATTGTAAGCGCCTCGAAAAAAGCGGCATCAGCACCTTCCTCGTCGGCGAAAGCCTGATGCGCAAGGACGATGTGACAGCGGCCACCAAAGCGCTGCTGACCGGCCAATCCGGCATTCTGGCAGCGGAATAATGCATCGATGAGCGAGGCGGGAAAGCTCACCCATATCGATGTCGGCGGCGAAGCGCATATGGTCGATGTCGGCGACAAGGCCGAGACCGTCCGTGTTGCCGTCGCCGAAGGCTTCGTGAAAATGAAGCCGGAAACGCTGGAGCTCATCCGCCAGGGCAACGCCAAGAAGGGCGATGTCATCGGCACTGCACGCCTCGCCGGCATCATGGCCGCCAAGCAGACGGCAAATCTCATCCCGCTCTGCCATCCGCTGATGCTGACAAAGGTGGCGGTGGATATTACCGAAGACGCCGCCCTGCCCGGCCTGCGGGTCGAAGCGCTGGTGAAACTGTCCGGCAAGACTGGCGTGGAGATGGAAGCGCTGACCGCCGTATCCATCGCCTGCCTGACGATCTATGACATGGCCAAGGCCGCCGACAAGGCGATGGAAATCGTCAATATCCGCCTTCTGGAAAAGAGCGGCGGCAAATCCGGCGATTTCCGGCGACAGGAGACGTGAATGAAACCGCTGCTGCCCGTGGATGAGGCCATAAGACGCCTTCTGGAAGCAGCGGTTCCGGTGACCGAAAGCGAAACCCTGCCGCTTACCGAATGCGATGGCCGGGTTCTTTCGGCCGATCTCAGTGCACGCCTCACCCAGCCCCCCTTCGATGCCTCGGCCATGGACGGTTATGCGCTGCGCAGCGCCGATGCGGCGGAGATCGGCTCGGTCCTCACCGTCATCGGTCAGGCCGCCGCCGGCCATGCTTTTACCGGCACGGTGGGTGAAGGCCAGGCCGTGCGCATCTTCACCGGCGCGCCCGTGCCGCAGGGTGCGGACACCGTTCTCATTCAGGAAGATGCCGAAGTGCTGGAGGGCGGAAAAATCCGCACCGCCTTCGACGTCACCGCCGGGCGACATATCCGCCCGCGCGGACAGGATTTTACCGAAGGCGAAGCGGCCCTGAAGGCCGGGCGGGAACTCGGTTTCACCGACCTGACGCTCGCGGCGGCTATGAACCATGCCGCGCTCACCGTCTATCGCAGGCCGCGCATCGCCATCCTCGCCACCGGCGATGAGTTGCTGCCGCCTGGAAGCGCGCCGCAGCCCGCCCAGATCATCGCGTCCAACACCTTCGGCGTCGCAGCCCTCGCCCGGCAGGCGGGTGCCGAGGTTCTCGATCTCGGTATCATTGCCGATGATGACAGGCTGATCCGCGCCGCTATCGGCAAGGCGGTCGCGGCGAAGGTCGATGTGCTTGTGACGCTCGGCGGCGCCTCCGTCGGCGACCACGACCTCGTGCAGGCAGCCTTGAAGGCGGAGGGCATGCAGCTCGATTTCTGGCGCATCGCCATGCGTCCTGGAAAACCGCTGATGGTCGGGTCCATCGGCGCCATGCAGGTTCTGGGCCTGCCCGGAAATCCGGTTGCCAGCCTCGTCTGCGGCCTGCTGTTCCTCGAACCGCTGCTCCGCAGCATCGCCCGCCGCGCGCCGCTGCAACGCACGATGACCGCCCGCACCGCCACGCCGTTGAAAGCGAATGATCACCGGCAGGATTATCTGCGCGCCCGTTTCAGCACGGACGAAAACGGCCTGCTGGTGGCGGAAGCCCATGCGAAGCAGGATTCATCGATGATGAAGATATTGGCCCATTCCGACGGTTTGATCGTGCGCCCGCCAAACGCGCCGGCGGCGGCGGCCGGGGCGGAATGCCCGGTCATCAGGCTGAAATCCTGACACGCAGGCGATACGGCCAAACTTGGGCCGGCAGCATAACTGGCCTCTTCCTGAACCTTACCGAACGGTTGCCGCGCCGTCACTAAACGGCACGGCCGCGTGCCGCATGGCACGGGAACCGAAGATAAGACTGTAACATTCCTGTATCCCGACACGAATGATAAAAAAAACCGCCTATAGGCGGGATTTCCACGAATTCAAAAACCACCATGGCTTTCCGCCGCGGAATTATTTCTACATATTGTTGTGCCAAAATAAATCACACGAATCCCGTTATTGGGATTGACAGAATAAATGCGATGCTGTCACCAAGGCGAATAGTAGAGGGAAAAAATTCCGGAATTCTTCAGAATGAAAATTACTTATATTTATCAATTAAATAAGATAAAAAGTGACGAAAATGAAGTTTCCGGGCACAAAAATTAGTTTCCCTTAAATTAAGCTTTCCAAAACGACCTTCATAATAATAATCATAGTCGATAAGCAGACTCACTGGAGTTTCTTGATGAACACGGCATCCACGCCCAAAACCACGGGGCCCGACATTGCCGGGCAGATTGCCTATGCCATGCGGAGCATGGGTGTTTCGCCGATCCCGCGTAACTACAGCCTCTTTTACGAAGCCTATATCGGTTCGAACCCTGCCCTGACGAAGGATCTGGCCGCGCTTGGAAACCGGGTCACGCAGGAGGATCTGGACGAGCTGTCCTCACGTTACGGGGAAGGCAATCCCGCCCGGTCCATCGACGATGCGCATGAGAAGCTCAGGCGCGAACTGGAGGGCCTCCTGGGCACGCTGAGGCGCGAACAATCCTCCATCGAAAACTACAACAGGATTCTCGGCGAAACGCGTCAGCGCATCGATGACAAGAATGCCGCCAGCAGCAATATTCTGAGGAATGCGATTTCGCTGCTGGCCGAGGCCACCGGCTCGAAGATCATCGACGGCGAAAAGACCTTCAACGATGTCAACCGCCATGCCGAGGAAATGCATCAGGTGCGTCTGGAGCTGGATGAGTACAAGCGCATCGCCAATACGGATTCGCTGACGCGCCTGTCCAATCGGCGCGCCTTCGACGACCGGCTGGCATCCATCTATGACAGCTCCATCGGCCTGCAATATACCACGCTCGTCCTGCTCGATATCGATCATTTCAAGCGGATCAACGACACTTTCGGCCATCCGGTCGGCGACAAGATTCTCGCCACCGTCGCCTCGGTCATCCGCGCCAATGTCCGCAAGGATGGTTTTGTCGCCAGAAGCGGCGGCGAGGAATTCGCCATCATTCTGGACGGCAATACGCCGGAAGAGGTGATGGTGATGTGCGAGCGCATCCGCCTGTCGCTGGAAAGCACGCCCTTCCGCAATTCGAGATCGGGCGCCGACTACGGCACGGTGACGATCTCCCTCGGCTTCGCTTCCGCCGCACAGGCCACCAATCCGAGCGAGCTTTACGGCCATGCCGACACCGCGCTCTACCATGCCAAGGAAACCGGCCGGAACCGCTCCGTCTATTACGAGGACGGCATGCAGAAGAATTATACCGGCAAGAACTGGCTGATTTATCGGACGTGAGGATGGTGGTGTGTGCGCTACTATCTCCTCCGTCATGCCGGACTCGATCCGGCATCCAGTCACGGCGCGTCTGCGCCGTGAGAAAAGCCTCTTGCGATCAAGGACTTGATCGCGCTAGACCCCGGATCCAGTCCGGGGTGACGGAGTGAGACGCTCCGCTTTCGCCAATGACGTAAGCCTTGCGAGGATTGCCTCAGCGGCCCAAGGTCGGTCGTTACTGCACCTCACCACATGGTCTTCGCCGCCCGCGCCGCCCATTCCCGGTCATAGGTCTCCTGATCGAATTCCGCCTTGGCCGCCTTGAGCAGAAGACCGGGTGTCGGAAGCGAGGCCGGGTCGACGAAATTATCGGGGTTCCATAGTTCCGAGCGCATCAGCGCCCGGGCGCACTGGAAATAGACTTCATCGATTGTCACCACAATGACGGTGCGCGGATGTTTGCCGTCCATCTCGAAGCTTTCCAGCAGGTCGGGATCGACGGAGACCACAGCACGGCCGTTGATGCGCATCGTCGTATTCGAGCCGGGTATCAGGAACATCAACGCCACGCGCGGATCGCGCACGATGTTCAGAAGCGAATCCACACGGTTGTTGCCGCGCCAGTCTGGCAGAAGCACGGTCCTCTCATCGGCCACCCGCACCACGCCGCCCTTGTCGCCGCGCGGCGAACAGTCCATGCCTTCCGGCCCGACCGTCGCCAGCGCCAGGAACGGCGAAGTCTCGATCATCAGCCGGTATTCGGCCGTCAGCGTGGCTGTCACCTTGGCGATCGATGCCTCGCTCGTGCTGTCATAGATGGCCTTCAATTCCTCAACCGTGCGAATGATCGTCATGTCCTATCCCTGCCAATTCCCTCTGTCGCCGCCGAAAGACCGGGGCGTGCTATTCCTCTGCGGCTTCTGCCTTTTCCCGCTCGGCCCGCTCGCGGGCGGTGCGGGCGGCAACGAGATCGGCCGGCTGGGCATTGCCGCGGATCAGCGAACGGCCGGCATAGATGCCGCCGACGACTTCCATGGCGAAACGTTCCTCGTCGCGGTCGCGGAATTCTTCCACCAGACGCGCGGCATCTTCCCGCTCCTCGCCCATGGCGCCAAGCACTTCCTCGCTGAAATTCAGCGCCGATTCCAGCGTCTCACGAATCTGGTAATCCACACCGGCCTTCAGAAGATCGATCGCGTGGCCGCGGTCATAGGCGCGGGCGAGAACCGGAACCAGCGGGAATTCGTGCTTGACGATCTCCGCGATCCTGACGGCCGCCTCCTTGTCATCGACGCAGATAAGCACGGCACGCGCCGTGCTCGCACCGGCAGCATGCAGGATTTCCGCCCGCGAACCGTCGCCATAATAGACCTTGAAACCGAATTCAGCCGCATCGCGCACGAAGTCGGCATCCTTGTCGATCAGCGACAGCGTATAGCCGCGCGCCAGAAGCGGCTGGCTGACGATCTGGCCGAAACGGCCGAAGCCGATGAGGAGAATGCTGCCCTCGACATTTTCAGGCACGTCGAGATCGTCGGTATTGGGAACCGCCGCCGGCACCAGCCGGTCATGCAGGATGACCATTAGCGGCGTCAGCACCATGGAGATGATGATGGTCGCCGTCAGTATGGCGTTCGCCTCCCGGTCGAGAATGCCGGCGCTGACGGCGGCAGAATAGAGCACGAAGGCGAATTCGCCGCCCTGCGCCATCAGCACCGCCCGTTCCAGGCTTTCACGCCTGGTGGTGCCGAGCGCCCGCGCCACGCCATAGATCAGGAAGGCCTTGAGCAGCATGTAGCCCGCAACGCTGATGACCACGAGCTGCCAGTTGGAGGCGATGACGGCAAGATCGATCGCCATGCCGACGCCGAGGAAGAACAGACCGAGCAGAATGCCGCGAAACGGCTCGATATCCGCCTCCAGTTGATGGCGGAAGGAGGATTCCGACAGCAGCACGCCGGCCAGAAAGGCGCCCATGGCCATGGAAAGACCGCTCACCTGCATCAGAAGCGCCGAACCCAGCACCACCAGCAGCGCCGCGGCCGTCATCACCTCCCGCGCACCAGAGGCCGCGAGCAGGCGAAAGAACGGGTTGAGAAGATAACGCCCGGCAAGGATGAGCGCGCCGACGGCGGCAAGCGCGATGCCGACGGAGGCCCAGCGCTCCGACGCCGCGACATGTTCGCCGCCGGAACCGAGGAAAGCGACAAGCGCCAGCAGCGGCACGATGGCCAGATCCTCGAACAGCAGGATGGCGATGATGCGCTGGCCTTTCAGGCTCGACATGCTGTTGCGCTCCTGCAGCATCTGCATGACGATCGCCGTCGACGTCAGCACGAAACCGGTGCCGGCGACGAAGGACATGATGACGGGAAAGCCGAGACCGACCCCGATCAATGTCAGACCCGCCATGCAGACCAGCACCTGCAGCGCACCCAGCCCGAAAATATCCTGCCGCATCGACCACAGCCGCGACGGCTGCATTTCAAGGCCGATGATGAACAGGAACATCACCACGCCGAGTTCCGCTATATGCAGAATGGCCTGCGAATCGGAGAAAAAACCGAGACCGTAAGGCCCGATCACCAGGCCGGCGGCGAGATAACCCAGCACCGAGCCGAGGCCGATACGCTTGAAGATCGGCGCGGCGACAACGCCCGCCGCCAAAAGCACGACCACCTGGGCCAGATCATTTCCGTTCGCTTCTACAGCCACACGCCACCCCGTTTAAATAGTGAGACAAGAGCTTTGCCCTCGTCCGATTATCGGCAACGCGCAAGAACATTTCCTCCGTCATGCCGGACTTGTGTGGACGTATTGTGGTTTACTTGATGCATAGGCCGGGATGCGCATCCCGGCCTATGCATCAAGTAAACCACAATACGTCCACACAAGTCCGGGGTGACGAAGCGCGGAGGCAACAACGTTGCCAAACGCACCAGTTCTTCAACCCCTTTGCCATCATTCTCACAAGGGCGCTTCCCTCGATGTTTTCTCTACCGGTATCGCGGTTCCCTGCTCAAGCCCTTTTCGGCGAGCTGCCGCTCATAATCCGCAAACAGCGCGTCCCCGGTCTCACCCAGTTCCTTCAGATATTTCCAGGTGTAGATGCCGCTATCGTGGCCATCGTCGAAAACGATGCGAACCGCATAATTGCCGGTGGCGACCATGGAACGGATGGTAACGTCGCGTTTGCCGGGCACTGTGACCTTTTGTCCCGGCCCATGGCCCTGCACCTCGGCCGAGGGCGAAAGCACGCGCAGCATCTCGGCCTGAAGGCGGTAAACGCTTCCATCATCGAAGGAAACGGTCAGTTCGCGCCGGTCTTTCGACACAAGCAGCTCGGTCGGCCAGGCATCGCTCATTTTTCACTTCCGCAAGCTCGTCATATGCGTCAGAATTACGGACTTGCCTCACGATAGGCAAGCCACTACATCAGCTAATAGAGCACACATTTGGCGTGTGAGCCCGGCGCAAGGCGCATTGAGGATGGAGACGTGAACGGTTTCTCCGGCTCGCTTGAAAAAGCGAAAACCCTGACGGAAAACAGCACACCGATGGTGGACCCTTTCGGCCGCGCCATCACCTATCTGCGCGTTTCCGTCACCGACCGCTGCGATTTCCGCTGCACCTATTGCATGTCCGAACACATGACCTTCCTGCCGAAGAAGGACCTTCTGACGCTCGAAGAACTCGACCGGCTCTGTTCCGTCTTCATAACGCGCGGCGTGCGCAAGCTGAGGCTGACCGGCGGCGAGCCGCTGGTGCGCAAGAACATCATGTCGCTGGTGAGGAACCTCGGCCGCCACATTGAAACCGGTATGCTGGAAGAGCTAACGCTGACGACAAACGGCTCACAGCTCGCCAAATTCGCCGTCGAGCTTGCCGATTGCGGCGTGCGCCGCATCAACGTGTCGCTCGATACGCTCGACCGCGACAAGTTCCGCCACATTACCCGCTGGGGCGATCTCGACCGTGTCATGGAGGGGCTCGACGCCGCCCAGACCGCGGGCATCAAGGTCAAGCTCAACGCGGTGGCGCTGAAGGACTTCAACGACGCCGAAATGCCCGACCTCATGCGTTTCGCCCATGGTCGCGGCATGGACCTGACGGTGATCGAAACCATGCCGATGGGCGAGATCGAGGAAGACCGGACCGACCGCTACCTGCCGCTTTCGCAGTTGCGCGCCGATCTGGAAAAGAGCTTCACGCTCATCGACAGCGATTACCAGACCGGCGGTCCCGCCCGTTACGTGACGGTGAAGGAAACCGGCGGCCGGCTCGGCTTCATCACGCCGATGACGCATAATTTCTGCGAAAGCTGCAACCGCGTCCGCCTCACCTGCACCGGCACGCTTTATATGTGCCTGGGCCAGGATGACGCCGCCGATCTGCGCACCGCGCTGCGCGCCTCCGGCAGCGACGCCTATCTTTCCAGCGCCATCGATGAAGCCCTTCTGCGCAAGCCGAAGGGGCATGATTTCATCATCGACCGCACCCACAACCGGCCTGCCGTCTCCCGCCATATGAGCGTGACCGGCGGCTGAGCGACGGCTGAAACTGTTTCTCGTCCACCCACCCATATAAACGGTTGAAATGCCGGCTGTGCCGTGCCACGTCTCTTTACATGGAGGAATGCGCGGTCACGCCGGAAAGGCGGCCCAAACCGCCCCGAAAGGGCGGCCGGGAAAACCGCGCATGGTCTGGGATATTTTGGAATGGCATTGACGGACAATACGCGCGGCGCCCTGTTGATGGCGCTCGCCATGGCAAGCTTCACGGCCAATGACGCCCTGACGAAATCCGTCACCCCCTATATCAACACCGGCCAGATCATGTTCGTCCGCGGCATCATGACGGTGGTGCTGATCTACATCGCCGCCCGCCATTTCGGCGCGCTCCGGCCGCTGAAAACCCTCATGCGCCCCATCATCATCCTGCGCTGTCTCTGCGAGGTGACGGCGGCCGTGCTCTATCTGACGGCGCTCGGCCTTATCGAATTTTCCAATGCCTCGGCCATATTGCAGTCCCTGCCCCTGGTGGTGACGCTGGGTGCGGCGCTGTTCCTGCGCGAACCCGTGGGCTGGCGGCGCTGGGTGGCGATCATCGTCGGTTTTATCGGCGTGCTCGTCATCATCAGGCCCGGCCCGGAAGGCTTCACGCCGGGTGCGCTTCTGGTCGTCGCATCGCTCGCCGTCACTGCTGCGCGCGATCTGCTGACCCGGAAAATGTATGCCGATGTGCCCTCGCTCGCCATCACCGTCATCACCGCCTTCGTCAACATGGCGGTGGGCGGCCTGCTGATCGTGCCCTTCGGCGGCTGGCAACCGATGAACTTCATGATCGTGTCGCATCTGGCGGCTTCGGCCATTCTGGTGCTCGTCGGTTATCAGGCGATCATACTGTCGATGAGATCAGGCGAAATCTCCTTCGTCGCGCCGTTCCGTTATACCGGTCTGCTCTGGGGTTTCATGATCGGCGTGTTCTTCTTCAACGAAAAGATCGATAATTACACCATTGTCGGCGCCATGATCGTCATCGGCTCCGGCCTTTATACCTTCTACCGCGAAAGCCTGCGCAAGCGCTCGCAGATGGCCAAGCGCGCAGCCGCCACACCCACCGCCGCAACCACGGTACGGCCGGCTTCCGTAACGAAAGCTGCCGTTACGGAAGAGGCGGGAGAATGACATGAACAGCGGCCGTTTTCTAGACAGGACCACCCCGCCCCACATCATCACGCTGGTCGTCATCGCCGGCGTCGCGGCGCTGTGCATGAATGTGTTCCTGCCCTCGCTTGCGGCCATGGCGGTTTATTTCGAGACCGACTACGCGGTGATGCAATTTGCCGTTTCGGGTTATCTTGCCGCCACCGCCTGCCTGCAACTCATCATCGGCCCGCTTTCCGATCTCTTCGGACGCCGCCCGGTCATGCTGGCCAGCATCGCCATCATGATCGTCGCAACGCTCGTCTGCATGCTGGCGCCCAATATCACCGTCTTCATGATCGGGCGCGTCGCGCAGGCGGCCGTCGTTTCCGGCTTCGTGCTGGCGCGCGCCATCGTACGCGATATGGTGCCGATGGAACAGGCGGCCTCGATGATCGGCTACGTGACCATGGGCATGTCCGTGGTGCCGATGGTGGGGCCGACGGTTGGCGGGTTGCTTAACGACATTTCCGGCTGGCAGTCGAGCTTCGCCCTCCTCTCCCTGCTCGGCGTCGGCATTCTGGTGCTCGCGTGGTTCGATCTCGGCGAAACCAACCATAATAAATCGGCGAGCTTTTCGCAGCAGTTTCACGCCTGGCCGGAACTTCTGCGCTCGCCGCTGTTCTGGGGTTATGCGCTGACATCGACCTTCTCGTCAGGCATGTTCTTCTCCTTCCTCGGCGGTGCGCCCTTTGTCGGCAGCGTGCTTTACGGGCTTGCGCCGGCCATGCTCGGCCTGCAATTCTTCTTCATGGCAAGCGGTTACATGCTCGGCAACTTCATCTCCGGCCGTTATGCCAGCGAAGTCGGCATTACCCGTATGATGCTGTCGGGCAATGTCATCGCCATTGCGGGCATCGCCACGACCATGCTGCTGATCTCCGCCGGGGCGGAAAGCGCCTATGCGTTTTTCGTGCCGCTCGCCTTGATCGGCGTCGGCAACGGCGTGACACTGCCAAGCGCCAATGCCGGCATGGTCAGCGTCCAGCCGCATCTGGCCGGTTCCGCCTCCGGCCTCGGCGGCGCGATGACCATCGGCGGCGGCGCCGCCCTCTCGGTGCTCGCCTCCTCGGTCCTGTCCAGAGAAGATGGAACCTGGCCGCTTCTTCTGGTGATGCTGGCGACCGGCCTTGTCGCCCTCCTCACCACCTATGTCGTAAGGCTGCAGGAAAAGCGGGAATGACGGCCCCTTTCGAAATACCCGGTCTCGTGCTCGCCGGCGGGCTTTCGCGGCGCATGGGCAGCAACAAGGCGATGGTGCAATTGGGCGATGCGCCCCTCATCTCCCATGTCATCAGCCGCATCACGCCGCAGGTCTCAGACGTCACCATCAATGCGGCCAATGGCTGGGCGGAGAGTTTCGGCCTGCCGCTGCTGCCCGATACGCTGAACGGCCATGCCGGGCCGCTTGCGGGTATTCTGGCCGGCATGCGCCATTTCCAGCACCGCGGGGATGCGGGGAGCCACTTTCTGACGGCGCCCGCCGACAGCCCGTTTTTTCCGGACGATCTCGTGGCGCGGCTTTGCGAACACCTGTCGGACAATGCAATCGTCATCGCCGCCTCCAGCGGCCAGCTTCACCCGGTTTTTGCGCTGTGGCCGCTGGCGCTGGCCGACGATCTCGAGGCGTGGCTGAAGAACGATGCGAACCGGCGCATCCGCGCCTATCTCGCCCGCCATGTCACCCTCGGCGTGGCCTTCCCGCCGCTGGAAACAGCAAAGGGCAGCCTCGATCCGTTCTTCAACATCAACACGCCGGATGAACTGGCGCTGGCGCGCAGCTATCTGGAGAACCTGCAATCATGACAGCACAAAAGGTCTTCGGCATCGCCGGCTGGAAGAACTCGGGCAAGACCGGCCTTGCGGTCCGTATCGTCACCGAGCTGACGGCGCGCGGCTACCGCGTCTCCACCATCAAGCACGCCCATCATGATTTCGATATCGACAAGGTCGGCGCGGATAGCTGGCGTCACCGCCAGGCCGGCGCACACGAGGTCACCATCGTTTCCGGCACCCGCTTCGCCATCATGCATGAATTGCGTGGCGAACCGGAACCCTCTTTCGAGGATATTCTCGCCCGCCTCGCCCCCTGCGATCTGGTATTGATCGAAGGCTACAAATACGAGCCCGTGCCGAAGATCGAAGCACGCCGGCTGGAGGCCGCCAAGACCGAACCGCTTGCGCCGCTCGATCCGCATATCGTCGCAATCGCCGCCGATCACGCGGTGACGGACACGGCGCTTCCGGTTTTCGATCTCGACGATACCGGCGCCATTGCCGATTTCATCGAGAGGACGGTGGGGCTGGTGAAGGGGTAATGCCCCTGAAACCGGGGATGATGTCCGAGTCGACTGCCTCCCCACTTCCGTCATACCGGCCCTGAGCCGGTATCCAGCCAGCCCAAGTCCTTGGGCTGAAAGGACTCCATCGCCGCGCCGACGCGCGTCGGCTGGATGCCGGATCAGGTCCGGCATGACGGAGGAGAAGTGCCGTGAAGCCCAAACCCACAACGACGACGCAACCTCCCGTGATCCCTCACCCCAAAAAAATGAAAAAGCCGGGCTCTTCACCCGGCTTCATCATTCCTTGAGACGCAATACCTATTCAAGGAAACTGGAGGGGTTCACCGGCGTCGCATCCTTGCGAACTTCGAAGTGAACCTGCGGACGCTTGGCGCTGCCCGTCATGCCCGATGTGGCGATGGTCTGGCCGCGCTGGACCTTCTGTCCGCGCTGCACGTCGAGATTGGCGGCGTTGCCGTAAACGGTGACCTTGCCGTCGTCATGGCGGACGAGAACCGTGTTGCCGAGCTGCTTCAGGCCGTTGCCTGCATAGATGACCACGCCGTTTTCGGCAGCCTTGATCGGCGTGCCTTCCGGAACGGAGATGTTGATGCCATCGTTGCGGCTGCCTTCGACATTGTCGCCGAAATTGTTGATGACCGCGCCGCGAACCGGCCAGCGATATTTGCCGATGCCCGTGGATTCCGGTGCGACGGAAGCCATGTCGGCCTTTTTCTCGATATCGCTGACACTGGCGGTGGCCGGTGTGGCAGGCGCAGTCGGAGCTGCGGCAGCAGCCGGTGCCTTGTAGGGCTCAGGCTTGGCAGATGCGGTTTCGACCGGCTTGGCCGCTTCCTTGGCGGGAACGGAAGCCGTCTTGATGGCATCCGTCGAAGCGCCGGGCATGTTGAGCGTCTGGCCGACGCGGATGCTTTCGTTGCTGAGACCGTTTGCCGCCTTGAGGGCAGCGACCGACACGCCGTTTTCGCGGGCGATCTTCGCCAGGCTATCGCCCGGCTGAACCTTGTAGCCACCGGTCGGCGGCAGCGGCTTGCCGCCGGGAGGCGTCAGCTTGCCGGTTTCGGAGGAAACCTTGTCACGGGCGGCGGCCTGCGACGGCAGCACGGCCACATTCCCTTCAGGACTACGCAGCGGTGTCGGCTGGTCGCCATTGCGGTTGAGAGCGATATCGCCGGCCGCGTCCTTGGCGGCATTGCGGACCTGACCGAACTTCGGAATGAGGATCGACTGGCCGGCCTGCGCCGAAGATGCGGTCTTCAGACCGTTGACGCGCAGCAGTTCCTTTTCCGGAACGCCGTAGCGGTTGGAGAGGGTCGCGATGCTTTCGCCGGGACGCAAGGTCACGGAGGAAGCGCCGTCGGTGTGCCAGCCGTTCTTGTCGGAACGAACGGTTGCGGTGGTCAGATTGTCGGTGACGGGAGCGGCAGCCTGCCGGGCGGGCGCTGCAAGAGACGGTGCGGCCTTGGGCTGAGCGGACGGGAAAGGCTGGGCCATGGCTTCGTTGCGGGTCGACGGATCGCGGCTTGCCACCGCCGTCGGCGCCGACAGCTCGGAACGCTGCACCGGAGAGGCCGAAGCCGAGCGGGCCGTGGAAGGCTGAACGCCGCCATAACCACCCGATTGCGGGTAGGAATTGCCCGCCATGTTCTGGTTGGCATAACCGCCCTGCGGTGCGGCAGAGGCGTAACCGCCATTCATGTCGCCCTGCGGAACCGGGGCCTGCCCGTAAGCACCGCCGCCCTGACGGGCAGGAATTGACGCCGTGGTCATCTGATCCGGTCCACTGGAAAAGAGGCCGCTGAACCGCGTTGCATCCGAGCTACAGCCCGTTGCGACGCTTGCCAGCAATGCCGCTGCGAACATTTTTGCGACTGATTTTCCGATTTTAGACGAATGTCTCATACGCATGACTCGATCTACACTGACGCCAACCCGCCGCATCGAGACCGATCCGGCACAAATTTCACTTCTTGCAAGGCCCATTTCCCGAGGTGGGGAAAACCATGCGTCGATGTTTATGATTAAAGCGCGTTAGTGTTACCACGCCGTTAAAACGTTAAGCCGTTCAGCGCTTTTTTGACACTTCGATAACCATGACGAAAACCGGATGCGTCATGTTGATACAATAATGATATTGAAAATCAGATAGTTGCGACAATTCAGAACATTAGGAGACAAAAATAGAATGTCTCCAAAATTTTCATTTTGTCACAAATGACGCGCAATATGAGTGCTGAGCGGCAGGTAAGGCGCCTCGAACAGCTCTTCCTTCTCGAAGCGGCTGCCAGTCTTGGAGAAGCGCGTCATCACGCAACGCTCGTCTTCGAGAATGATCGGCGCGATCATCATGCCGCCCGAAACGATCTGTTCGGCAAAGAAGCGGGGCATGGTGGTGAAGGCGGCGGTGGAGACGATGCGGTCGAAGGTACCCTCGCCCACCAGACCGTTGCTGCCATCCGCCTGACGAATGACGACATTGCGGATGGAGAGATCGTCGAGACAGTTCTGCGCCTGCTGCACCAGCGTCTTGTAACGCTCCAGCGAAAAGACGCGCTCCACCCGGCGAGCGATGATCGCGGTCATGAAACCGCTGCCCGTGCCGATTTCCAGCACGCGCTGGCCGGGTTTCAGCTGCAGCCGGGCAAGGATCTTCACCGCCATGTCGGCGCCTTCCATGAAGGCGCCGCAGTCGATCGGGATCGTGCGGCTGGAATAGGCGTCCGCCGCAAATTGCGGCGGCACGAATTTGGAGCGCGGCGTCTGCTCGACCGCCGTCAGAAGGTCGAGATCGGAAATTCCCTCGCCCCTTAAGCGGAGAACGAGAGCGGCAAAACCTTCCTTTTCGACCATTGCGGATTTCAATCGGCGACTCCGAATCCAAGTGCTTGCGCAACCCGATCCTTCACCGTGTAGTCCGTCAGGTCAAGCTTAAGCGGTGTGACGGAAATCTTGCCATGTTTCAAAGCGTGGATATCGGTGCCTTCGCGGAAGGTGCCGAGACGCTCGCCGAAGCGCAGCCAGTAATAGGGAAAACCGCGGCCATCCTGGCGTTCTTCCACCGTCAGGCCGAAATCGAGCTTGCCCTGCCCGGTCACGGAAACGCCCTGCACATCCTTGGGAGCGCAATTGGGGAAATTGAGATTGAGGAAGGTGCCATCGGGCAGTTCCACATTCATCAGCTTGCGCAGGAGGTCCGGCGCATAAGTCTCGGCCACTTCCCACGGCACGACGCGGCCATCGGCGTGGCTGAAGGCCTGGCTGAGTGCAAAGGAGCGCACGCCCTGCAGCGTGCCTTCGATGGCGCCGGCAATGGTGCCGGAATAGGTCACGTCATCGGCCATGTTGGCGCCGGCATTGACGCCGGAGAGCACGAGATCGGGCTTTTCCGGCAGGACTTCGCGAATGCCCATGATGACGCAATCGGTCGGCGTGCCGCGCAGCGCGAAATGCTTGTCGGATACTTTTCGCAGACGCAGCGGTTCGGACAAGGTCAGCGAGTGCGCAAGACCGCTCTGGTCGGTCTCCGGCGCGACGATCCAGACATCGTCGGACAGCGTGCGGGCGATACGCTCCAGCACTGCCAGACCTTCGGCGTGAATACCGTCGTCATTGGTCAGCAAAATCCGCATGTTTCTCTCTCCGCTGCTGTATCCCACTATGAGGACACAATGATTTCTCTCACAGAAGCACCCCCACGACCGTCATTCCGGCCTTGAGCCGGAATCCAGTCGACGCGCGTCTGCGCGGCGGGAAGAGTCTTTTTCAGCCCAAGGACTTGGGCTGGCTGGATTCCGGCTCAAGGCCGGAATGACGGCCGCGCCCTTAGAAGACGAACAATCAGGCCGCCTTCTCGATGCGCTTCAGACCGCCCATATAGGGCAGCAGCACGTCTGGAATTGTGACGGAACCGTCCTCGTTCAGATAATTTTCGAGAACCGCGATCAGGCAGCGGCCGACAGCCGTGCCGGAGCCGTTCAGCGTGTGCACGAACTTCGTCGCCTTGTCGTCCTTGCCGCGATAACGCGCATTCATGCGCCGCGCCTGGAAATCGCCGCAGACCGAGCAGGACGAAATTTCGCGATAGGTGTTTTGGCCAGGCAGCCACACTTCCAGATCGTAGGTCTTGCGGGCGCTGAAGCCCATGTCGCCGGTGCAGAGCGTCATGGTGCGGAAATGCAGGCCAAGGCGCTTCAGCACTTCCTCGGCGCAGGCCGTCATGCGCTCATGTTCGGCAACGGCGCTTTCCGCATCGGTAATGGAGACGAGTTCGCACTTCCAGAACTGGTGCTGGCGCAGCATGCCGCGCGTGTCGCGGCCGGCCGAGCCCGCCTCCGAACGGAAGGACGGCGTCAGCGCGGTGAAGCGCAGCGGCAGCTTCTCCTGGTCGAGAATTTCGCCGGAGACGAGATTGGTCAGCGTCACTTCCGCCGTCGGGATCAGCCAGCGGCCATCCGTGGTCCTGAACAGATCCTCGGTAAACTTCGGCAATTGGCCGGTGCCGAACATCGCCTCGTCGCGCACCATCAGCGGCGAGGACACTTCGGTATAACCGTGTTCGCCCGTGTGCAGGTCGATCATGAATTGGCCGAGCGCCCGTTCCAGACGCGCGAGCTGGCTGGTCAGCACGGTAAAACGTGCACCGGAAAGCTTGGCGGCGCGCTCGAAATCCATATAGCCGAGCGCTTCGCCGATATCGAAGTGTTCCCTGGCCTCATGGTTCCAGCCGGGCTTCTGGCCGACCACGCGGGTCACCACATTGTCATGCTCGTCATTGCCGTCGGGCACGTCGTCGAAGGGCATGTTGGGCAGGCGCGACAGTGCATCGTTGAGCTCGGCGGTGACCTGACGGTCCTCCTCCTCCGCGCGCGGCATGTTGTCCTTGAGATCGGCGACTTCGGCTTTAAGCGTTTCTGCAAGCTCCATGTTCTTCTGCGCCATGGCGGCGCCGATTTCCTTGGAGGCGGCATTGCGGCGCGACTGCATATCCTGCAGGGACTGGATGACGGAACGGCGCTTTTCATCGAGCGCGATCAGGCCGCTGGCGGCGGGCTCAGCACCTCGGCGCGCAAGCGCCGCATCGAAAGCTTCGGGGTTTTCGCGTATCCATTTAATGTCGTGCATCGTCGTTCCAGACCGTTGTTGCATCGTCGCGTTTTACAGCAAAACGCCGGGCATAAGCCCGGCGCGAGGAAATGTCGTGAGCGGCGAGACCTTCAAGAATGTCAGGTCTCCTCCAGCTCCGTGCTTGCGGATTCTGCCGCACGTTTCCTCTCCACGAGTCGAGCCATGTAGATGGAAATCTCGTAGAGAATGATCGCAGGCAGCGCAAGACCGATCTGGGACATGGGATCCGGCGGCGTCAGCACGGCGGCGACCACGAAGGCGAGGACGATCGCAAACTTACGCTTTTCCCGCAGCCAGTCGCTGGTCAAAAGCCCAACGCGCGCCAGAAGCGTGGTCACGACAGGCAGCTGGAACACCAGACCGAAGGAGAGAACCAGCGTCATGATGAGGCTGAGATATTCCGATACCTTCGGCATCAGCGAAATCGCCACCTCGCCGTCCTCGGGCAATTGCTGCATGGCGAGGAAGAACCACATGACCATGGGCGTGAAGAAGAAATAGACGAGCGCCGCACCGATGAGGAAAAGGATCGGCGACGCGATGAGGAACGGCAGGAAAGCCGCCCGTTCGTTCTTGTAGAGCCCGGGTGCCACGAATTTATAGAGCTGCGAGGCGACCACCGGAAACGAGATCACCATCGCGCCGAACATGGCGACCTTGATCTGCGTGAAGAAGAATTCCTGCGGCGCGGTATAGATCAGCGACGATTTCGTGACATCGAGACCCGCCCAGAGAACCGCCCATTTGTAAGGAATGACGAGCAGGTTGAACAGGTGCTTGGCGACGGCGAAACAGGCGATGAAGGCGACGAAGAACGCGCCGAGCGCCCAGATCAGCCGCGTGCGCAACTCCATGAGATGCTCGATAAGCGGCTGCGGCTTGTCCTCGATATCCCCGCTCATGCTTCATCCTTTTTGGGCTTTGCGGCCTTGGTTTTTGCCGTTTTCGCCGGCTTGGTCTCGGCCACGACCGCCTTGTCTGCGGCCGACTTCCTGACGGCAGCCTTTTTGGCGACGGCCTTCACGGTGGGATTGGAAACGGCGGGCTCACCGGTTTTCGCGGCGGTTTTCGCGGCAGTTTTAACGACCGGGGCGGTTTCGGGCGTTGCCGCTGCGGCCTTGCTGCGGGCGGCGCGTTTGGGCTTGGCGGCAACCGCTTCGGCCTCCACGGTCGCAATCGATTTCGCCCGCGCGCGCTTCGGCTTCTCCTCCGCAGCGACGGCTGCGGCGACCGGCGCGGCGGATGCGGCGACAACAGGCGGCGCATCCGGCAGCTTCATCTCCGGCTCGGGCACGCTCACCAGCGGCGCAACCGGCTCGCTTGTGACGGGCGCTTGGGTGGAAGACAGGCCGTCCGGCGGGGTGGTCGCCTTCTGCAGATCGGACTTGATCTCATTGCCAAGCTGGCGAAGCGGGTTCATCGCATCGCGCAGCGAATTGGTGGGGTTGAGATTGCGGACATCGGAGATGGTCTGGCGCACATCGTCCATGTCGGCCTCTTTGAGGGCCTCGTCGAACTGGGTGCGGAAATCCCCCGCCATCTTGCGAAGGCCGGCCATCGTCTTGCCGAAAGCGCGGATCATGGGCGGCAAGTCCTTCGGCCCGACGACCACGATCAACACGACCGCAATCACCAGAAGCTCGCTCCAGCCGATATCTAACATCAATATGCTCCCGAGACCCTAGCGCATCGGCCCCGAAAATCGGAATCGATTTTCGACCGGAACGATGCGCAACATACAAGTGGTAGAGCGTCCTTGTGCGTCCGAAAGAACGCACGGCGCTCTAGCGCCAGTCCCACACCAAGCGGCGACAGGCCGCTTACTTGATCTCGTCAGCCTTGTGGTCGACGGTCTTCGTGTTGGCATCGGCCGGCGGCGGCGTCTGGTCTTCGTCAGCCATGCCCTTCTTGAAGCTCTTGATGCCCTTTGCGACATCGCCCATCAATTCCGGGATCTTGCCGCGTCCGAAGAGGACGAGAACGATCACCAGCACGATGAGCCAATGCCACACACTAAAAGAACCCATAACTGAAACTCCTGAATTTCGCTTTCAGACGATGTAAGACGTTTGAAAGGCTTTTTCAAACGACAAATCGCCGCTTCGACAGCGAGTGCGCATAAAGTTTTCGTGGCCCCGCCAACAGGATGGCGATATCAGTCGTCGCCATCGCCCCCGCCAGGCGCAAGCAGGCCCAGTTCCTCGAGATCGAGCTGCGTGATCGGGTCTTCGTCCTCGCGCAATTCGTCGCTCATCATCGGCAGAGGAACGCCGAAATTGGAGGGAATGCGGCCCGAAAGCAGCCCTGCCCCCTTCAGCTCCTCGAGGCCCGGCAGATCGCGCAATTCCTCAAGGCCGAAATGGTCGAGAAACTCCACCGTGGTGCCGATCGTCACCGGCCTGCCGGGGGTACGCCTGCGGCCACGGAACCTGACCCAGCCCGCCTCCATCAGCACATCGAGCGTGCCGCGCGAGGTCTGCACGCCGCGGATTTCCTCGATTTCGGCGCGTGTCACCGGTTGATGATATGCGATAATCGCCAGAACTTCCAGCGCCGCGCGCGACAGCTTCTTCGGCTCCTTTTCCTCGGCGCGGATGACGAAGGAAAGATCGCCGGCGGTGCGGAAGGCCCATTGCCCGCCCACCTGCACGAGATTGACGCCCCGCTCCGCATAAAGAACCTTGAGATGCTGCAGAATGGCGACGACATCCATGCCGCGCGGCAGGCGCTCGGCGATGAAGGCCACGGAAACCGGCTCGGACGAGGCAAAGACCAGGGCCTCGGCGATCCGCTCGGCCTCCTTCAACTGGCGCTCGGAAAATACCGTGGGCTCGGGCTCGGCCCCGTCGGCCGCGATGGTGACCTCGGCGGTTTCATCGTCATTCATCATTGTCAGTCCTTTCGGCATTCACCGCACGGTCGTCTCGTCCACCCTTACGCATATAAATGGGCTGGAAAGCGCCCTCCTGCCGGATTTGCAGCGAGCCCTCGCGCACCAGCTCCAGCGACGCGGCAAAGGCGCTGGCAATCGCCGTCACCCGCATGGCGGGATCGGGCACATATTGCAGCAGATACTGATCGAGCACGGTCCATTCCCCGACATCGCCGAGGAGGTGGGTCAGAAGCTCACGCGCCTCGACAAGCGACCAGACCTGCCGTTTTTCAATGGTGACCTGGGTAATCGCCTGCCGCTGCCGCAGGTTGGCATAGGCGCTCAGGAGATCGTAGAGGTTCGCCTCATAGGCCGAGCGGTTGATATGGGGAATATGCTCCGGCGCGCCACGGGCAAAAACGTCGCGGCCGAGCTGGGCGCGGTTGACCAGGCGTTCCGCCGCCTCGCGCATCGCCTCCAGGCGTTTCAGCCGGAAGGCCAGCGTCGCGGCCATTTCCTCGCCCGAGGGACCGTCATCCTTCGATTGCTGCGGAATGAGGAGCTTGGATTTGAGGAAGGCGAGCCACGCCGCCATGACGAGATAATCGGCCGCAAGCTCGATGCGCACGCGCCGCGCGCTTTCCACGAATTGCAGATATTGTTCGGCAAGCGCCAGCACAGAAATGCGCGACAGATCGACCTTCTGCGTGCGGGCAAGATGCAGCAGCAGATCGAGCGGGCCTTCGAAACCCGCGACATCGATGACCAGCCCAGCCTCACCCGTCAACCGCTCCGGCGTTACATCCTGCCAGAGCTTGTCCATCGGTGTTGAATTGCGAGACTTGTCTGCGGCCATTGTTCCATCCGCCGGGCGTCCGGCCTGTCGTCCCGAGTAACGGGCCGCCGCCCGACTGTCAGGAAACGGCCCACATGGCGTTGAATTCGGCTCTCAGCTCCGCTTCGTCGGAAGGGTCCGCAACGGGGAAACCCGCTTCCACGGCCCGCACCCGCTCCAGCGAACGACCTGAAAGAACGGGAACCTCCTTCACGACCTGAAGCATTTCACCCATCACACCGTTGCAATGCAAGACTATATCGCAGCCGCCCGCAACAATATTCGCAGCTCTTTCACCGAGCGTGCCCTTCAGCGCATTCATGGAACTGTCGTCGGACATCAGCAGGCCGTCAAAGCCGATGCGGCCGCGAATGATTTCCTCGATGACCTTCGGCGAGGTCGTCGCCGGCCGCTCGCGGTCGATGGCGTTGAACACCAGATGCGCGCTCATCGCCATCAATTCGCGGTTCAGCGCCCGGAACGGTACGAAATCGTGGGCGTCCAGCTCATCGAGCGGCACATCGACGACCGGCAGTTCATGGTGCGAATCCACCATGCCGCGGCCATGGCCCGGCATATGTTTCATGACAGGCAGCATGCCGCCCGCCTTCAGCCCGTCGGCCGCCGCCTGCCCCATCTCGGCCACCATTGTCGGCGTGTAGCCATAGGCGCGATTACCGATGACATTACTGGCGCCTTCCACCGGCACATCAAGCACCGGCAGGCAATCGACATTTATGCCGAATTTCATCAGGTCAAACGCGTGCAGGCGCGACATCAGCCAGGCGGCGCGCAGACCCGCCCCCCGGTCACGCTCATAGATTTCACCGAGAATGCGGGCGTTTGGATAGGCCTGCAGGATCGGCGGCTTGATACGCTGCACGCGCCCGCCCTCCTGATCGATCAGCACCGGCGCATCTGGCCGCCCGACAGCATCGCGCATGGCGGCGACGAGATCGGTGATCTGCTGCGGCTCGCCAATATTGCGCCCGAACAGGATGAAGCCCCAGGGCTGCTCATCGCGGTAAAGGGCAATCTCGTCGGCAGTCAGCGAAAGCCCGCTGCATCCGAGGATCATAGCTTTGCAATCGGTCATGGTGTCACGCTCGCAGGAAATGGAATGGGAAATGGCCTTGTACCGAAAGGCGTGGGGAGGAGTGTCAAACTCTCCGCCGTCATGCTCGGGCCTGTCCCGAGCATCTGCAACCGACCGGCTGGCGAAACGTTGGCAGATCCTCGGCACAAGGCCGAGGATGACGTCGCGTGCGGAGAAAACCCTTCCCCACCTAAAGAAGGGTTGCCTTAGACGGCAACCCCAATCTTACGAGCCGTATTGGCCTCTATCACCGCGCCACGAGGCAGCTACCGCCGGCCGAGCGGAACTTTTCGCACAGCGCCACGGCTTCGTTCTTGTCACCCGCCGGGATGCGGACGCGGTAGAACGTGCCCTTGCCAGCGATTTCGGCGGCCTTGATGTCGACGCCGCGTCCACCGATGACCGAGCCGAACTTGGCCGACATGTTCTGGTAGGACTTCTGGGCTTCCGCCTGGCTCGGCAGCGAGGCGATCTGGATGTAATAGCCACCGGCAGACGGCGTGCTGGTCGCTGCAGGCGTCGCGGCTGCCGTCTGCTGCTGCGCGGCCTGCGGCTGCGCCGGAGCGGTCGCAGGGCGGACATTGCCCTGGTTGGTCACCGTTGCCACCACATTGGCGGGCTGCGAGGACGGACGCGCCGCTGGAAGCGGTGCTGCCGACTGCGCTGCCGGCTTGGCGGCGGCGGCAGGCGTATTTGCCTGGGGCTGAGCCTGTTCCGGCGCAACCGGAACCCGCGATGCGGCGATGACGGCGGGAGCGCCCTCACCCGGCTTTGCGGTCTGCGGTGCTGCAAGCTCCTCGACCTTGTCGGCCTTCGGCGGCTGGGCTGCCGGTACCTCGACTTCCTGGGCAACCAGCGTGCCGTCAGGCTTGACGATCATGGTGCGGACCTTGCGCGGCGAAACGCCGGTTGCAGCCGAACCTTCGCTCTGCGCGGCCTTTTCTTCCGGCGAAAGCAGGCGCGGATCTTCCGTTTCACCAACCGGCGTGCCGGCGGCTTCCATATCCGCGTCGTTTTCGCCTTCAAGCGGCAATTGTTCGGGGATCAGCGTACGCTGAACCACATCCACCGGCTGCTCGTTGCTGGAAATCAGTGCCGGCTGCTTCGGATCGGCAGCGCTGCCGCCAGCCACGCGGTCATAAACCGCCTTGTCCTGGTTCGGCACAACGCGACCGCCCGGATTTTCCGGCACGACCTTCATCGGATCGTTGTCGGCGGAGATGATGACCGGCGCGCCATTGGAACCGGTGCTGGACGAACCGCCGGAGACCAGCGCGTAAACGCCGCCACCGATCAGCACCAGACCGATTGCGGCGGCAACCGGCATGATCCAGCGGCGACCGCCGCGTTCATCTTCCTCACGATAGGCCGCCTGATGGTCGACATAGGTGTTTTCGGCATCGCGCTGGGCGCTGCCACGGGAAGCCGCAGCCTCCTGCATGGAGCGGCGGAAATCCTCTTCCAGCGCCCGTTCGAATTCATCGGCCTCTTCCGGAGCCTGCGCGGGACGCGCCTGGGCGGCGCCACGGTTTTCCGCGTGCTTATGACGGTCGAGACCGCCGGCAACCGCGGGCGCAAACAGCGTCGCAAGCTCGGTATCGATATCGAGATCTTCCTCGTGGCGGCGCGCGGCCGGCTTGGGTTCGAAAACCCCGACCGGCAGTTCCGGCACATCCATCTCGACGATGTTTTCCGGATGTTCTTCCGTCTCGCCGATCTGGGAAGGATCGAAAGGCAGGCTTTCCAGCGTCTGCGGCGCGGCCGGCTGCGGTGCTGCGGCGGCCGGACGCGGCTGAACCGCAGCAGCGGCCACGGGTGCGGCAACGGCAACGGGAGCCGGGCGCGGTTGAGGTGCCGGCTGTTCCCTCACCGGCTGCGGCGCAACGGCAGCAGCGGCAACCGGAGCGGCCGGCGGCTGACGAACGGGCTGCGGTGCGGGCGTAGGCGCAACTTCCGCCTCGGCAATTTCAGACAGGTCCAGATCAAGATCGAGATCGTCGAGCGCAAGCTCGAAATCATCGTCGTTGAAGCCAGCGAAATCCGTGAAATCAAGTTCTTCAGCGGGTGCTGCGGGCGCGGCAGCGACAATCGGCGCTGCCTTCACCGGCGCGGCGGCAACCACGGGCGGCTCCACCTTCGCGGCCTGCGCAGCGGGAACGTCCTGCACCAGCGGTGTTTCGCCGCGACCGGGAATGGAATATTTCGCGACGTCGTAAATCAGCTCGTCCATCGGCGAGAGATGTTTCGCTGCCGGCTTCTCGGCAGCCTCGAACGCCAGAGGCTCTGCGGCAGGCGCAAAGGTCTCGGCGACCGGAGGCATAAAGGACGGCGCGGTCTCTTCCGCCTTCACGACGGCAGGCGCTGGAACGGGCTCCACCTGCGGCTCGATACGGGCTGCGGCAGGCTGCTGCTCGGAACGCGGCTCGACCCGCTTCGGATCGGCGGCCGAAACATCCCGGCGCGCGCCGAAATTGGCGAGCGGCAGCCGCAGGCTGGAAAATTCCAGCGAAGAACGGCCGCCATGCGATGGCGGACGCACGGAAACCGGTGCGGGCGCCTCCTCGGCGACAGCTATTTCCACCTCATCGGCGAGATCGAAAGCCTGCGGCTCCGGCGCATAGGAATGAATATCGGCGTGAATGTTGCCCGAAACATCGGCCGGAAGCTCCGGCATCGTGTGCCATTCCGGCTCTGCGGGTTCTGCGGCCTGCGGCTCTTCCCATGCCACCTGCTGGGCGGCGGGCTGGTAAACCATCGGCTCGGCGGGGCGCGACTGGCGCGAATGCACATCGAAAACTTCCGCCACCGCGGAGGCATCGTCGCGGAAATCCGCGCGAATGTCCTGCGTGGTCGTTTCGACGTAGTTGTGAATATAGGCCTGATCGACTTCCGGAAGCGGCTCTTCGATCACCTCCGGTGCGGATGCGGCCACGGGCGCAGGTTCATCCGCCGGCGCAAGCTCTGGCTCGCGGCGGGCGAAAACCGATTCGACACGCTGCATGAAATCTTTGGGGTGGATGCCCGCACGAACATCGTTTGCCGGATCAAGAACGACCGGATCGGCGTGCGGTGCGTCGTAAACCTCGAATTCCCTCAGAAGCTCATCTTCGAGATTGAATTCGGGTTCGCGGCGGGTCCCCGATGGCTGAGCCTCGGAACCCGCATGCGAAGGACGATCTTCGAAGCCGACGATACGCGCCAGTTCTGCCAGAGGATCGTTGTCAGCGAACCCTTCGGACCGGGCGTCCCGGTTATACGCGACATTTTTTTCGACCATTACGTGTTCCACCATCTACGCATTGCAGCTCTTGCCAGCGTATTGTGAGCAAATAATGGTGATATGTTATCGCATTTCAGCAGGTGCGTCCGCTCCTAAAAGCGTAAGGCCGGACCTCAAAACATTTGCGACAGCATTCACCAGCCCAAGTCTGGCAATGCTCAATTCTCGGTTTTTATCGTTAATAAAACGTAATTCCGGCTGGTCTTTACCCTTGTTCCAGTGTCCATGGAAGGAACTGGCGAGATCGTAGAGGTAAAAAGCAAGCCGGTGCGGCTCATGCGAAAGGGCCGCCGATTCGATCAGGCGCGGATATTCCGCAAGCTTTGCAACCAGCTGCAACTCATTGATATCGCTAATCAAAGCAACAGAAGCCGCCATCTCCTCAGCCGAAGGAGAAAGCCCCGGAAACGCTTCCTGCGCCTGCCGGAAGATCGACATCGAACGGGCATGCGCATATTGCACGTAAAAAACCGGATTATCCTTCGATTGTTCGGTCACTTTCGCGAAATCGAAGTCCAGCGGCTCGGAATTCTTCCGATAAAGCATCATGAATCGCACTGGATCGCGACCCACTTCGTCGACAACATCGCGCAGCGTGACGAAGTCGCCGGAGCGCTTCGACATCTTCACCGGCTCGCCGTCACGGAACAGCTTGACGAGCTGGCACAGAAGCACCGTCAGTTTCGACTTGCCTTCGGAGACGGCGCGCGCAACCGCTTCCAGCCGCTTCACGTAACCGCCATGGTCGGCGCCGAGCACATAGATCATCTCGGAGAAACCACGGTCGAACTTGTTCTTGAAATAAGCGACGTCGGCGGCGAAATAGGTGTAGGAACCGTCCGACTTCATCAGCGCACGGTCCATGTCGTCGCCCACCTCGGTGGAGCGGAACAGCGTCTGTTCGCGGTCTTCCCAGTCTTCCGGCAATTCGCCCTTCGGCGGCGGCAGGGTGCCCTTGTAGACATGGCCCTTGAAGGTGAGATCGTTGATGGCCGAGAGGATCGGACCGCCATTGCCCTCATGCAGCGTGCGCTCCGAGAAGAACACGTCGTGCCGGACGTTGAGCAGCGCCAGATCCTCGCGGATCATCGCCATCATCGCGTCGATCGCCTTGTCCTTGACGATCGGCATCCACTTTTCCTCGGGCATGGCGCGCAGCTTGATGCCATATTCATCCGCCAGCGCCTGACCGACGGGAACGAGATAGTCGCCGGGATAAAGACCGGACGGAATGGTGCCGATATCTTCGCCAAGCGCCTCGCGGTAACGCAGGAACACAGAACGGGCCAGCACATCGATCTGCGAGCCGGCATCGTTGATGTAATATTCCTTGGTAACGCCATAACCGGCAAAAGCGAGCAGGTTCGCCAGCGTGTCGCCGACGACGGCGCCACGGCAATGGCCGACATGCATCGGGCCTGTCGGATTGGCGGAAACATATTCGACGTTGATCTTCTGGCCCGCACCGATGGTCGAGCGGCCGAAATCGACGCCCTGCGCGATCATGTCTGCCAGCAGACGCTGCCAGTAACCGACCGAAACCTTGAGATTGATGAAGCCGGGACCCGCGACATTGACGCTGTCCACATCGCCATCGGCCTGAAGAGCCGGCACGATGAGTTCGGCAAGCGCGCGCGGATTGGTGCCGAGCGGCTTCGCCAGCACCATGGCGGCATTGGTTGCGACATCGCCGTGGCTCAGATCGCGCGGGGATTCGACGGTAATTCGACTGAAATCGACCTTTTCGCGGTTCTCTTTCACGAGATCGAGGGTCTCGAGCGCGTTTTTGATCCTGGTATCGAAATCGGCAAAAATGTTCATCGTTCCAACCTGCGCGAAGGGCTTCTGTTTATATCCGGCCTTTTAACCGGGTCGGCTTCGCGATCGCCCGCTGCCCTATCGCAAATCGGGGGTGTGGTCAAACAGCCGCTGGTGGGCGCGCAGTGCATAACTGTCGGTCATGCCGGCCAGATAGTCGCCCACATGCCGGGCTTTTGCGGCCACGCTCATGCCGGAAATGCTGTCCACCCAGTAGTGGCTCTGCATTTCCGCCGGCGTCTCCATATAACGGTGGAAAAGATCGGTGACGATCTGTGTCGCGCCGGCGCGAATGCGCATGATTTCCGGATGCCGGTAGATATGGCCGAACAGCAGCTTCTTGATCTGCCGGTCGGTCTCGGCCATCTCGGGCGAGAAGGTCGCGACAGTAAAATCGGCAGCGCGGATATCCGCCGCACTCTTCGGCTTCAGACGGGCGAGATTCTGCTGCGCAACCCCGATCACATCCTCCACCATATGGGTGATCTGCCGACGCATGATCTCATTGGCGAAACGCTCCTTGTCGAGCACGGGATATTTCGCCCGCACCTCGGCCATCAGGCCGCCAAGGAACGGCACTTCCTCCAGCATCTCGAAGGTGAGATAACCGGCGCGCAACCCGTCATCGATGTCGTGGGTATTATAGGCGATGTCATCGGCAATCGCCGCCACCTGCGCCTCGAGGCTGGCATAGCTGCCGATTTCCAGATCCTGCAGCTCGCAATATTCGAGGATGGGCAGCGGAACCGGTCCCTTGATCCCCTCGCCCCTGGCATTCACCAGCGGGCCATTGTGCTTGACCAGCCCTTCGAGCGTCTCCCAGGTCAGGTTGATGCCGTCATATTCGGCGTAACGACGCTCCAGCTTGGTGACGATGCGCAGCGACTGGGCGTTATGATCGAAGCCGCCATAGGGCAACAGCACCGCATCCAGCGCATCCTCGCCGGTATGGCCGAAGGGCGTGTGGCCGAAATCATGCACCAGCGCCACGCCCTCTGCCAGATCCTCATCGAGCTTCAGCGCGCGGGCGAGCGCCCGGGCGATCTGCGCCACCTCAATGGTGTGGGTGAGACGCGTGCGATAATGGTCGCCGTCAGGGCTGATGAACACCTGCGTCTTATGCTTCAGGCGGCGAAAGGCCGTCGTATGGACGATGCGGTCACGGTCGCGCTGGAATTCCGAGCGCGTCAGGCTTCCGGTTTCGGGAAAAAGACGCCCGCGCGTGGTCCATGGATCCGAGGCGAAAACCGCCCTCTCGCCGCTTCCGAAACCCAATGCGCGCTGGTCTATGATCATGCATCCACCTGTTGTCTTCTCCAGCCGGGACTTCCTTTTGGTCTCGGCCATTGACCTTTTCATTCACCCTTCATACCTATCGCAGAGGTCGGCGCAAAGCATCATCGCCGCGCAGACCGCCTTCACACAGGCTATAGACCGTTAATTTGACCGGTTTATAATGGTGACAACGAGATTATTGCTCTCCGGTTCTTGACCCCGGCAGGAGAAACGACATGGAAAACAGCGACATTACCCTTTCTGAAGCTGCGGCGAAGCGAATCGCCCAGATCGTCGCGGCCGAAACCGGCAAACAAGCGCTGCGCGTCTCGGTGGAAGGCGGCGGCTGCTCGGGCTTCTCCTACAAGTTCGATCTGGCCGAAGACAAAGCCGATGACGACATCGTGATTGCCCGCGGCGACGCCAAGGTGCTGATCGACAGCCTGTCAGTTGTCTATATGGCGGGCTCAGAAATCGACTTCGTCGACAATCTGCTCGGCCAGTCCTTCCAGATCAAGAACCCGAACGCTGTGGCAAGCTGCGGCTGTGGCACCAGCTTCTCGATCTGACGATTCTATCCACCACATCCTCGCCACCGTTTTTCAAAAACGGTGGCATTCGCTTTTCCATCGGGTAAAAGTACCTCCGCAAAAGGGAAACTCCGATGAAGATTGCCACCTGGAACATCAATGGCGTCAAGGCGCGTATCGAAAACCTGTGCCAGTGGCTGAAGGATTCCTCGCCCGACATCGTCTGCCTTCAGGAAATCAAATCGGTCGATGAGGGTTTTCCCCGGCTGGAGCTGGAGGCGCTCGGCTATCACGTAGAGACCCATGGCCAGAAGGGCTTCAACGGCGTCGCCCTGCTGTCGAAGGTCAAGCCCGACGAGGTCAATCGCGGCCTGCCGGGTGACGATGCCGATGAACAGGCGCGCTTCATCGAAGGCGTGTTTTCCGTCGATGGCGGTGCCATCCGCGTCTGCTCGCTTTACCTGCCGAACGGCAATCCGCCGGACGATCCGGTGAAATATCCCTATAAGCTTGCCTGGATGGAACGGCTGCGGCATTTTGCCGAAGATCGCCTTGCGCTCGAGGAGCCGCTGATCCTTGCGGGCGACTACAACGTCATTCCCGAGCCCTTCGATTGCCACGACCCACGCGTGTGGGAAGGCGACGCATTGTTCCTGCCGAAGACCCGTGCCGCCTTCCGCAAGCTGGAAAATCTGGGCTTCACCGATGCCGCCCGTGCGACGACGGATGAAGCAGGACTTTATTCCTTCTGGGATTATCAGGCCGGGGCATGGCCGAAAAACAATGGCATCCGCATCGATCATCTGATGCTGTCAGCGGAAGCGGCCGACAGGCTGCAATCCGTCAGCATCGAAAAACATGTGCGAGCCTGGGAAAAACCGTCCGACCATGTGCCGGTCTGCGGTTATTTCGATTTCAGTCCGGTCGGCTGAGCCACTCCTGGCGGGTGGATAAAACCACCCCGATCAGCACCCTCAATCCGGATCGTTGAACTGCATGTTCTGCGCCATGGCGATGGCGGCGCGGCGATCGTTCTCACCGGCGAGCGAAAAAGCCTGCTCCTGCAGGTTCTGTATCCAGGTGCAGTCCGCTGCCGTGCACTTGTCGAGCGCCGCCGTCATGAATGCCAGCCCCTGCGTCGTCTGGCCTTCCTGGAAGATCAGGTTGCCGAAAATCGACATGGCGCCGGCATGGCCGTGCTTGCGGGCCTGGTTGAGCCACTTTTTGGCCTGCTGCACATCGGCGCGGCCGCCCTCGCCGGCGAGAATCATCTCAGCCAGACGGAACTGCGCCTCAGCGACGCCAAAGGTGGAAGCAACCTGGAAATAAAGCTGGCGGGCCTGCGACAAGTCCATCTTCACCGGGCTGCCGGGAATGCCGTGACGGTAATAATCGGCAAGGGAAAGCAGCGCATTGACGAAAAAGCCGGTATCTTCCGAACCCGGCTCCACGCCCTGATTGGCGATTTCGCTGTAGATCTTGAAAGCTTCGAAGTCGTTCTTGGCGACGCCATCGCCATAGGCATACATATTGGCAAGCGCCCAGCGCGAGCCGGTATGGCCCTTTTCAGCCGCGTAGCGATAGGCCTCGACGGCTTCGCCCTTGTTGCCGTTCTTGTAGGCCTTGAAGCCGAACTTGAACAGGTCGAAGGGGCCGGATTCCTTGGTCACGCCCGCATTGATGTCAAAAGCCGCAGCAGGCATTGCGAGCGACGCAAGCAACATGCCCATAAGGAGCGGCTTTAAAACGTTGGCTTCACATTTCAGCATTTCAGCGAACTTCTCTCAACTCTTCCCGGCATATAGCCAATACTTGCGGAATACTGCAAAGCCGAACCCCGCCGGGTCGCGATTTTTCGAACACACTGCGTCTTTCCGGCAGCACTTTCCAGCGCACCACCGGTGGTCTTTTGCGGCAATTGCCCTAATTTTCCAGTGAGACAGATATAGGCATAATTTCCGGCAACATAACGGCATTCCGTCATCCGCCGGTCAGCGCCAGACAAGAAAGCCGGGCGAAATTCCCGTATTACTTGCTTAAACGCTGAATCCAAACCCGTTTTCACTTTCTGCAACTCCGCAGGCCCACATCAAACGCCTGCATGTTCTTTCATTCCCGCGCCTTTAAACATAAGCCAAGCACCCTGTTTGTGGCGGGAAATGGACAGATATGCTCACATTCCAACGCGCCCACACGCTTGCAGAAAAGTGTTGCCAAATCGTCACAAAACTTTCGGGCTAGAAAATTTTATCGAGCAGGAATCATAGTCGCGCATGAAAAAAGGCCCGGTTGGTAAACCGGACCTTTATTTTAGCATCTACGGAAGGATGACGTCAGAACTTGACCTTCACACCGGTCGAGATGGCTGCGACGAGGTCGTTGCCGAAGTCGTAGCCCGCCTCGTTGCCGCAGGTGAAGCCTGCACCGCACGGTCCGCCATTGATGGACGAGCTACCGGAGGTCAGGAGGCCGAGAGCGCCGGCAATCTTGAACTCGATGTTCTTGTTCGGGGAGTAGACGATCTGCGTGCCCAGTGTCCAGGTGTCGGTCTGGGTGCCGATGACAGTCGACGTACCGCGATCCCAGGTCAGGCTCACAGCACCGCTCCACTGTTCGTTGAACTTGTGACCGACGCCACCCGAAATCGTCCAGCCGTCGCGATAAAACAGGTCAAGCGTGTTGAGCGTGTCAGCTCCGCTCGGAACGCACGGCGACGTGCCGACCGCGCAGAAAGGAATGACCTGAATCTGGCTCCAGTCCGTCCACTTCACGGAACCGAAAGCAAGCCAGTCCGGCGCGATACCAGATTGCACCTTGAGTTCGATACTGTCAGGCATGGAAACAGAGCCATAGATCGGCACGAGCTTGCCACCGTATTTCGCAAGCGTCGGAGAAATGGACGGCGGCGTCTGCGGGATCGCCCTGACGTCGGCGAAACCGGTCAGGTCGTGATCAACGGCGCTGTTGTAAACGAGGCTTGCACGGAAGGCGATCTCGGGAATCTCATATGCCATGCCGGCGCGCCAGCCCCAGCCGTCACCTTCCATCTCAAGTTTGCCAACGCCGCTGAAGCTGGACCAGGCCGGATTGAGGCCCAGAACGGCCGGCCCGAGAACCTGACGGTATTTATAACCGCTGAGTTCCTGATAGAAACCACCGCCTATAATCGAGAAGTCGCCCTTGCCGAGATCGAACTTCACCCGGCAGGTGGTGGCGTAATTGTGCGACTTGACCTTGGTTTCGATATTGTAGCTCGATCCCTGCCAGATACCGGGATTAAGATGCGCGCCCCAGGGCTGCGAATAGTCGAACATGCAGTCGCCGAAATCACCGATTGCCGCTTTGGCGCCGATCCGGGTCGACCAGAAGTTTTCAGAGTCATCTGCGCTCCTTGACCAGGCCGCAGGCAGCGGGCCGCTCTTCAGCGGATTGTCCCGGGCATTTTCCACCTTGCGCTGCGGCGCGACGAAGGTTGTAGAACTGTCGAGAACATAATCGGACGGATCGAACAGCAGGTCGATATTGTAACCGCCGCGCTCGAGGCCGCCAGCCAGTGAGGGCGTTACCGCCGCGATGCTGACTGCGAAACATACCGCGCCGCGAAAAATTGCAGTTTTTGCCATCTCTCTCCCCAATCAAGGCAATGTGATCATCAAAAGAGTGAAGCGCTTCGCAGCAAATGACAATCTGCCGCACTCTGGCACAGTTCTGCGACACTTCTCCATTTTTTACGTAAGAATTTCATGTCGATCCCCTTGCATAATCATTTTAGGTTATTTTTCTAATCCCATTGAAGCAATCAGACATAAAATGAAACAAACTCCCACTTGAGGCAGGAATTGTCGCCAAATAACCACACTCACGGGTTTCCCGAGGAAACGCGCTTATCAGGCCGTTTTTGTTGGATTTTTTGGCTGTTTCAGAGGTTTTTGGCCGGGCATAGCGTGAAATAATCGCTCTTTCGGCTGCCCATGATTCGCCGTTGCAGTGCAGCAATCAATCGATACGAGTTGTTACATAGAAACAAAAACGCCCCGTTTCGAACGGGGCGTTTTGTTTTCAGAAGAGAGCCGGAGGCAGCTATTACCCCGCTTCGCTGACCCGCGTGAGCGCCGTTCTCAGGCTTGCAAGCTGCACTTCCAGCTCTGCCTTGCGCTCGCGCTCGGCGGCGACCACTTCCGGATCGGCATTGGCCACGAATTTTTCGTTCGACAGCTTCTTGTCGATGCGCTCCATTTCCGCATCCACCTTGCCGATCGCCTTTTCGAGACGGGCTTCCTCGGCGGCCAGATCGATGAGCTTGCCGAGCGGCAGGCAAACCGTGGCCTCGCCGACGATGATCTGCGCGGAGCCCTTGGGCGCGACATCGGCGGCGCGGATTTCATCCGCCCGCGCCAAGCGCCGGATGGCGGCGGCGTGGCGGTCAAGCCGCGCTTCGGTGGAGGTATTGGCGCCGACAACCACCAGCGAAGCGGTGGCGCCCGGCGGCACATTCATCTCGGCGCGCGCGGAGCGAATGCCGGAGACGAGATCGATCAGCCAGTTGATTTCGGCCGCCGCGGCATCGTCGCGGAATTCCGGCACCGGCCAGTCGGTCAGGCAAAGCAGATTATCCCGCTCCTCGCCCTCGCCCGCCGTATGCGCCCACAGCTCTTCCGTCATGAAGGGCATGAAGGGATGCAGGAGCTTGTAGATCTCGTCCAGAACATAGGCCGCGCAGGCCTGCGATTCCCTCTTGGCCTTTTCGTCTTCGCCGCTGAAGACAGGCTTCAGCAGTTCCAGATACCAGTCGCAGAACTGGTTCCAGACGAAACGGTAGAGAATGCCGGAGGCGTCGTTGAAGCGGAAGTTCTCAAGCGCCGCCGTCACGTCGCGCGCCGTATTGGCAAGCTCGGTCAGAATCCAGCGGTTGATGGTCAGAGACGCGGTTTCAGCGAGGAAATGCGGGTCGCGCTTCACGCCGTTCATCTCGGCAAAACGCGTCGCATTCCAGAGCTTCGTGCCGAAGTTGCGATAACCGGCGATACGCGCCGGGTCGAGCTTCACGTCGCGCCCCTGCGCCGCCATGATGGCAAGCGTGAAACGCAGCGCATCCGCACCATATTCGTCGATCAGTTCCAGCGGATCGATGACGTTGCCCTTGGACTTCGACATCTTCTGGCCGTTCTTGTCGCGAACCAGCGCGTGGATATAGACCGTGCTGAAAGGCTCGACCGGGTTGCCGGCATCGTCCTTCATGAAATGCAGACCCATCTGCATCATCCGCACCACCCAGAACGGGATGATGTCGAAACCGGTCACCAGCACGTTGGTCGGATAATAGCGCGCCAGTTCCGGTGTCTGCTCGGGCCAGCCAAGCGTCGAGAACGGCCAGAGCGCCGACGAGAACCAGGTGTCGAGCACGTCTTCGTCGCGGGTCAGGATTTCACCCGGCTTGAAGTTCTCAAGCTTCTCCTCGACCCAGGCCTTCCACGGACCTTCATGGGCGATGTAGTGCTGGATGGCCGCCTGAAGCGCCTCTTCTTCGGTCTTCTCAACGAAGACCTGTCCGTCCGGGCCATACCATGCCGGGATCTGGTGACCCCACCACAATTGCCGCGAGATACACCAGGGCTGGATGTTCTCCATCCACTGGAAGTAGGTGTTTTCCCAGTTCTTCGGCACGAAATTGGTGCGGCCTTCGCGAACGGAGGCAGTCGCCGGCTGGGCCAGCGTCTTGTTGTCCACCCACCACTGGTCGGTCAGGCGCGGCTCAATCGGCACACCGCCACGGTCGCCATGCGGCACCACGTGCTTGTGCGGCTCGATCTTGTCGAGCAGGCCGGCTTCCTCGAAGATTTCGACGATGATCTTGCGGGCGGTAAAGCGGTCCTGCCCTTCCAGACGATCCCATGCGCCATGCAGCGCCGCGGGATGGCTGAGACCCTCGAGGAAATCCTCGTTTTCCTTGATGGAGATGGTGCCGTCGATATTCATGATGTTGATGGCGCGCAGGCCGCAGCGCTTGCCGACTTCGAAATCGTTGAAGTCATGCGCAGGCGTGATCTTAACCGCGCCCGTGCCGGCTGTCGGGTCAGCATAGTCATCGGCGACGATCGGGATTTTGCGGCCGACGATCGGCAGGATGACATGCTTGCCGATGATGCCCTTGTACCGTTCATCCTTCGGGTTCACCGCAACGCCGGTATCGCCGAGCATGGTTTCGGGCCGCGTCGTGGCGACGACGATATAGTCGCGCGTTTCGAACTCGGTGGGCTTCCCCTCCTCGTCGAAAGCGACCGGATATTGATAGGTGACACCCTTTTCCAGCGGATAACGGAAGTGCCAAAGGTTGCCCTTCACCTCGATCTGTTCGACTTCCATGTCGGAAATCGCCGTCTGCAGCTTCGGGTCCCAGTTGACGAGGCGCTTGTCCTTATAGATCAGGCCCTGCTTGTAGAGCGTGACGAAAACTTCGAGAACCGCCTGCGACAGCCCCTCATCCATGGTGAAGCGCTCACGCGACCAGTCACAGGAGGCACCAAGGCGTTTCAGCTGGTTGAAAATGAGACCGCCGGATTCGGCCTTCCACTCCCAGACCTTCTCCACGAAAGCCTCACGGCCCATATCGCGGCGGCCCGGAAGCTGCTGTTCCATCAGCTTGCGCTCGACGACCATCTGCGTGGCGATGCCGGCATGGTCCATACCCGGCTGCCACAGCACGTCCTTGCCGCGCATGCGCTCGAAGCGGACCAGAATATCCTGCAGCGTGTTGTTGAGCGCGTGGCCCATATGCAGGGAGCCGGTCACATTCGGCGGCGGGATGACTATGGTGAAGGTTTCCGCGCCCGGCTTGGCGTTGGCGCCGGCACGAAAAGCGTTAGCCTCGTCCCAGGCTTTGGCGATCTTCGGTTCGACGGATGCGGAATCGTAGGTCTTTTCGAGCATTTCCTGACCTGAATTTTAGAGTTCTTGTGTGGATTTTTTAAATAAGGATGGACGGGAGAGAGTCAACAGAAACCCGCCCGCGAGCCAACCATTGAGCCGACCCACGGGTGAATATGACCCCATAACACCTTCATCTTCAACAAAAAAGCCGCCCCGATGCCGGAGCGGCCCCTGTTTCGTCGCATCCGCCGCAATCGCACATGCGGCCGGAGCGGAACTTAACGGCGCGAACCGCGCGCCACGCGCTCGATTTCCTCGCGCACCAGACGCTCCACGAGCGTCGGCAGATTGTCTTCCAGCCAGTCCTGCAGCATCGGGCGCAGCATTTCGGCGGCCATATCCTCGATCGAGCGCCGCTCGACGCCATCGAAAACCTCTGCAAGCTCGCTGAACGAACGGGCGATCTGCGCACCGGCAGCGGCGGAAAGAAGATTGAGCGACAGACCGCCCTCGACACCCGCCTCGTCTTTTGCCTGTGGCTCGGCCAGATCGAATGCCTGTTTCTCAACGGCAGGCTCCAGCACCGCTATGTCGAAACGCTCCGCTGTCAGCGGCGTTTCGAGGGCGCCGCGCAGAGAAAGCTGATCGAAGCGGTTTTCGGCCGAAGACGCGCTTTCGATGGCGGCAGCGGCAGCGCGATCCTCGGCGGCAAAAGACACCGGCTGCTCGCTTACGCCAGATGCCGGCTGCTCGCTCACGCTCGCGGCGGCCGCAGCCGCCATCAGCGGCCGAACATCCGTCGGGCGCTGCGGTGCGGCGCGTTCGGAAGACGGCGCGGACAAAGGCTGCGATACGGTCGGCGCAGCAGCCGACGGCGCGGTCTCGGCCGCGCCACGCTGGGCCTGCACGGCGAAAGCCTGCGGCCCCATGGCGGCGTTACGGTCTGCGGCGGCACGCACACGGGCGGCGACATCTGCAAGCGACATGGTCTTCTCGGCGGCGCTTTCCTGCCGTTCAGCCATGGGCCCTTCAGAAATCGGCGAAAAATCCTGCGCAGGCCGTGCGCCAAAAGCCTGGTTTGCGGCGGGGGGAACACGCGCCGGCGGGCTGATGGGCTCCGCCACGAAGGCTGCTTCGCTCGCAGCCTCGTCTTCATCGTCATAGACCGGCGGCAACTGCCCGGAAAACGCACCGGCAGGTCCGGTCTCGTTGCTTTCGATGATCCGGCGGATAGACGCCAGAATCTCTTCCATGGACGGTTCACGCGCTACGCTTGGCTGAGCCATATCAATCCCCGGTTTCCACTCTTCGAACGCCCTTGCCGCATCCCTCGGACACCGGATGAGCGCTCCTTGACCTGTTCAATTTTCACATCGCGTTTTCGACAACCGAAATCGATTGTCACACCGATGCTCTGAAACATGGCCGGCCAAGCGCCTGAGCATTTCGCCGTCCCTGTCGCAGGATCATGCGGGGCAGAAATACGCACACCCCGAATCACCCTTAGTTTAGGTCAGCATAGCGAGGAACTAAATCACTGATTCGACAAGTTTCGTGATGATGCACAGCTTTGTGAGAACCACCCGAAAAGAAGCGCTCCGCCGGCAAACCGAACATAAAAACGCCGGGGCAGAAACTCCGCCCCGGCGTCAGAAAGAAGATGATCGTTTGCCGATCAGAAAACGAATTCGGCGGCCTTGGCAAAACCCGGCAGCGGCTTGACCGAAGCATTGAAGAAAGTGGCGGCCGATGTGCTGTTGCCATCGCGGCGATAGACGGTGGCCTTCGCGGCGCCGCCATATCCGACGACGACAACCAGACGGCCGCCGTCACGCAGCTGGTCGGTCAGTGCCGCCGGCACTTCCTCCACCGAGCCGTTAATGAAAATGAGGTCATAGGGTGCTTCACCCGCATAGCCCTTTTCGAGGTCGCCGGTTACGACGGCGACATTGTCATATCCGAGCGAGGCGAGCGTCTCGGTCGCCTGTGCGGCCAGCGCCTCATCGCTTTCAAGCGAAACCACCGAACCGGCAAGCTGCGAAAGGATGGCAGCCGCATAACCTGCGCCGCCGCCGACTTCCAGCACCACGTCCTCCTTCGACACGGCCGAAAGCTGCAGCAGCTTCGCCAGCGGCGAGGTCTTCATGACATAACGGGCCGGACGGCCATCGCGGGCGGGACAGATCTGCAGGTCCTCATCCACATAGGCGATCTGCCGCACGCCCGCCGGCACGAATGCCTCGCGCGGCACGCTCAAAAACGCCTTCAGCACGGAATGCGACGTCACGTCGGTCGTGCGCAACTGGCTGTCGACCATATTGGCGCGTGCGGTTTCGAAATCCATCATATCGTATCGCCTCAATTTCACGGATGCCGGTCGGGAAGCCTCGGCTCCAAAAGCTCAAAACGGCAGGGGCTCCCCCTCACCTTTGGATAATCTCATAATTGCCCAAGCGCACGCTTTCAAGCGCGCTAAGCCGGATGTGTGGGAAAAAGCGAAATCGTCGAAATTCTTGTGGCCTCAACAAATGTCGGCCGCAATAGATATTGCAGTCTATATCCACTTAACATTTCAGCGCCGCCATCGCGAAATAATTGTCGAGGCTGACATTACACGATTAGAAAACCGTTTCTTGAATATTAACGAGAATCAATTACATATATATCGCGCTCGGGAGCCTGACATCTATGGCGTCGAGGCTACGGCCTCGCCCGGCGTCTACTTTCTATCAAGGTCTTTTCTGAACTTGTCACGCGGATGGTGGACAATGCCATGACCTTGAATCGTGCCATCAGGTTTCGCTCTAATCCGCCGCTTAAGGATTTTTGCTAGTTCACCGTCTTTTGTTGAATAGGCACGATGGATCGCGCCAGAAACAAAATCAGCTAGCTGTATGCCGATTGAATGACATGAATCCTGAAGTAGAAGGCCCTCAATCAATCTATTGTATCCAGATACTGATTTTCCAAATTTAGCCAAGAGAGCATCATGATGCGCTCTGAATAATCGATCATTATCGCGGCCTCTGTGATCAGCAATTATTATTCCAAGACTTTTATTGTCCTGGAGAAAATACTGAAACCTTTCTGAAAGCGGCTTGTAAGCGAAATGATATAGCTCCTGCTGGTTTGTCACCGACGCATACTCAAATGCTGCACCAATATCAGTAATACAAGCGATAATTGTTACACGAGAGCCTGCAATTATATTCGCGAGTTCAAGACTTAATTTTTTTCGCTCTTCTCCGCTTTTTCCAAGCATAGGATTGTCGGAGGAAGAATTGTGTGGTGAAAAAAATCGCCATTTTAGCTCACCTTTTATCTTATTTCGCGTGCAGTAGCCCCGGATAACAGCTGCGACATCCCGCCAGTCTTCATCTTTTATGATAATCGCACCGAGCGTAAAGTACGGCCGCTCTGGATTTGGTGACGAAGGCGGAGTGCCGCTTTCATCTACAAAGCACAGATGCATCAATCCCCCCATCAGCGCGCCATTTTCGCACTAGCAAAAATGACCAACGCGTTTAGGAAGTCAAGCATCTGCAGTGCAGACGACCGGCGCAATACAGAAAGTCTAATCCAACTCCAGCAGATCGTATCGCGTTGCATCGCACATGCGATCTGGGATATCCCTGTGGTGAAATTTTTGGAGGCCTCGCCCGGAATTGAACCGGGGTACAAGGATTTGCAGTCCTCTGCGTCACCACTCCGCCACGAGGCCTCACACGCTTATCAATCAAGCGATGGCGGGCATTTAGAACGAATCCATTATGGGCGCAAGAGGGTTCGTTCCGAATGTGGTGTTTTTTCGGATCGGACCGGCACACCGCTAAGGCAAGCCGCTTAAGCACTTAAGATTCCGAAGCTTTTTGTATCTGCCTTATATTTCAGAAGAAACAAAGCCCGCATCCGGCACGTTTGCGCCGTTGCGGGCAATGCTGCATTTCCTGTACCAGCCGGTCAGATCCGCCCAAGCAGAACGAGGATCAGGACGATGACCAGAACCAGTCCGAGACCGCCTGACGGGCCATAACCATAATTATGGTAACCCCAGCTTGGCAGTGCGCCGATCAGGAAAAGAATGAGCAGGATGACGAGGATGGTGCCGAGCATGTGTAACCCTCCACTATTGGCATGTGTCCTGCCTGTTTGAACGATAAAACGCGCAAAAAGTTCCCCTTCCTGTATAGCCGGCAGCATAACGGTGGACAGCCATCCTCTTCCGTTTCAACGGGTTACACTGGAAGTTCGGGAATGCCGCCTTGGCTGCTCCGTCTCGGGAAAGTAATTCCCTGGCTAATTATATCGCCGCAAAAAGCCCCTGAAGGCCCGCGGCAGGCCGGCCTTCACCGGGATCGACCAAAGCAGCGATTTATTCGAGGTAATTTCTCGGCCTATGTCTATCGGCAGTTGTCCGTCATATTAGCGCCAGTCCCCCGTACCCTGAAACTGGCGGGAGACGGAGAGATCTGGCATCACTGGCAGTGCGCCAGATCTCTCCCGCCCCTCCCCACGCTCCTCGAATTCTCCTTTGCAGGCACACGGATATTTTACCGACTGTGTTCTCGTTCCCCTTGCCTTGCCGGTTTCACTCCGGCTAGACCCCGGACCGGGAGGGAGAAACGAGAATCATATGTCCGGTTTTGCGAACCTCATCCCGCTTTTCATCTTCGGCCTCCTCGTCTACTTTTTCTTTCGCTGGGTCGCGCGCGACATTCAGAATCCGAAGAGCAAATAGTCGGGGAAATCGTCTCCGGCCCCCTGCCCTCCGGGAACGGCCGCGCCTCGACATCGTTTTCACGGACGCACTTCGGAGGACAGGATGAAAACGCTCGTATCATCGGCCGCTATCGCGCTTACACTGGCGCTTGCCGGATGCACCACGGCCGGACCGGCCGCCTATGTCGGCCCCGCGCCCTATGTCGAACCCATTCCCGGCAGCATCATCTACAGGGGCCAGCCGCGCACCAAACTGACGAAATCGCCGATCGGCAGTACCTTCACCCACGAATTCCGCATCGACGGCAGCACGCGGGCGGTGGAAACCTACCGCATCGCGCCGGACCGCTCGCTGGAACTCATCGACCGCCGCATCATCCGCGAATGGTTGTTCGGGCGCGACGACTGACCGCACCGCAACGGCGCGAAACGGGCCGGGAACGGGATTGCGCATCCCGACCGCTTGGTTTAGAGCCGGGCGCAACAACCATAGTGGATAGGCGATGAATACGCGCTGGCAAAAACCCGTCCTGATCGCGTTCGAAACGCCGGGCGACTATACGAGCATTGACACCACGCAGGCGGCCTCCTGGGCGCTGATCGAGGATTGGCCGATCGAAGACGGCGATGCGCTGGACAGGGCGCTGCTGATCTGCGCCGCCGTCGATGCCGGCAGGAAGAAGCCCGAGGATGCGCGCAAGGCGTTTATCGCAGCCGCAATCGAAGCCGGCCTCGATATCAAGGCCTGACGGCGGAACACCAGCTGGCCGTCGACTAAAAAATGCCGCCTGCGGCGTCAGCTTTTCAGGATAAGACGTGGGATGGATCGCAACAGATGGAAACTTCCGGAAACATGAAAAAAGCCCTGTTCATTTTTCTCCTCTCCTGCCTGGCGATCGGCCTTCTCGGCCACCTCGTGGTGGCCTTCGTCGTCACCGGGTGAAGCGCCAAAATCCTCTCCGCCGGAAGACGGGGCGAGTGGACATTGGAATTTCCTGAATTTCATTCTTTCGTTATGGAACCGCGATAAACTCTGATCGTTCTCTTTTCACCCAACAGGAGGAGGATCGGAATGCGTGACGGATTGAACGGTTTTCTCGAAATCTCGATGCTCGGCTTCGTGGTCGCAAGCTGCCTTTTCATGGTCAACCTACGGATCTGAGCCACGGCAAAAATTCTTCTTCGACACGACCGGCGACGTGACGTTCCGGTATTAAAAAATGCGGCCTTGTGGGCCGCATTTTTTTTCAACAGATCATCCAATTAGGCGGAAAGCTTGGCGGCGAGTTTCGCCACATGCGCGCCCTGGAAACGGGCGGCCTCCACTTCGATTTCGGAAGGCTGGCGCGAGCCGTCGCCATCGGTGATGGTGGAGGCGCCATAGGGCGAGCCTCCCTTGATTTCATCGACGCCCATCTGGCCCTGGAAAGCATAGGGCAGACCGACGACCGCCATGCCATGGTGCAGGAAGGTGGGGATGAAACCGAGGATGGTCGATTCCTGGCCGCCATGCTGGGTGGCGGAAGAGGTGAAGGCTGAACCGACCTTGCCGACCAGCTTGCCGCTGAACCACAGGCCGCCGGTCTGGTCCCAGAAATTGCGCATCTGCGAGGCGACCGTGCCGAAACGCGTGCCGGCGCCGACGATGATGGCGTCGTAATCCGCCAGCTCGTCCACCGTCGCCACCGGAGCCGGCTGATCCAGCTTGAAATGGGAAGACTTTGCAATTTCTTCCGGAACGAGTTCGGGAACGCGCTTCACCACGGCTTCCGCGCCGGTGGACTTCACGCCCTCGGCAACGGCATAGGCCATTTTCTCGATATGGCCGTAAGAGGAGTAATAAAGTACCAGAACCTTCGTCATTCTCTTCGTTTCCTTTGCTGGAACTGTTTCCGGCGTACCGGCGACAAGCTTCTTTAAAAACTCAATGATAATCGGCTTTGACCCGTAAAAAACGTATGACAAAAAGGTAGCGGACGGATGGGTCCGCCGCCAGCCGGGGATTGGCATACGCACTGTTCACGATGAGTGAACGCCCGGAGCCATCGTCAACCAATCCCCCTTTTGCGTTTCTTCAAAACCGCTTTGCATTCGCGCTGGTGCGGCGTTAACGTCGGGTGAAACAGATGACGAGTGCAACCATGTCCAATCCCTCCTCCGCCCAATCCGTCGTGACCGCCGCCATGCTTGCCATTGGCGACGAACTGCTTTCGGGCCGCACCAAGGACAAGAATATCGGCCACCTCGCGGATGTCCTCACCATGTCCGGCATTGACCTGAAGGAAGTGCGCATCGTCGCCGACGAGGAGGAAGCGATCGTGGAAGCGCTGAACGCGCTGCGCGGCCGCTATGACTATGTCTTCACGTCAGGCGGCATCGGCCCGACCCATGACGACATCACCGCGGATGCGGTCTCTGCGGCGTTCGGCCTGCCCTGCGAGCACGATGCCGAGGCGCTGCGCCTGCTGGGTGACATGTATCGCGTCCGCAAGATGGAGTTCACCGAGGCGCGCAAGCGCATGGCGCGCATGCCGAGGGGGGCCGCTCACATCGCCAATCCCGTTTCCGTCGCCCCCGGCTTCGTCATCGGCAATGTTTATGTCATGGCCGGCGTGCCGCAGGTGTTTCAGGCCATGCTGGACAATGTCATGCCGACGCTGCGCACCGGCGCGAAGGTCATGTCGCAGGCGGTGCGGTCGCCCTATGGCGAAGGCGATATCGGCACGCCGCTAAGGGCCATCCAGAAAGCCCATCCCGAAACCAGCATCGGCTCCTATCCCAAATATGACGGGCAGCGCTTTTCGACGGAGATCGTGGTGCGCGCCCGCGACGCCGGCGTCCTGAAGGCGGCAGCAGACGCGGTTGCCGCCATGATCGAGACTATCAGCCATGAAAAAACACTGGCAGCCAGCAAGGGCGATGCAACCGCCTAAGGCAGAAAAAGCTTGAGACAGAAAAGGCTTGAGACGGGAAGCTTTGACCAAAATCAAGGTGGCGGCCTGTAAAGGCGGCCACTCTCCCCCTGAGCATTACAGGAAAAGCGGAACAGCTTTTCCGTCCGGACAATGCATAAAACAGAGACTTGGATCGATCTGGCGATTCGAAGAAAAGTCAGAACGATCTGAAAACGACATGTCACCGAGGAGAGAGAAATGGGTTACAAGACGATATTGGCAGTGGTCGACAATGTTTCGAACACGCAGAAGCTCGGCGAATTCGTGGTAAGCCTTGCCGATCAGTTTTCCTCGCATGTGATCGGCCTGCATATGGAAACGCTGGCCGCCGTTCCCCTCGTCGCGCCGATGGAAATTCCCGACCCCGCCACCGTGCAGGCGCTGCAGGATGTGGCGCATAAGGAAACCACCGACGTCGGAACCATCTTCAAGCGTACGCTGGCCGCCAACGGCATCTCGCATGAATGGCGCAGCTTCGTCACATCGGTGGGTTACGCCTCCGCATCGGCAATCGACAGCGCCCGTTGCGCCGATCTCATCGTCGCTCGCCAGAGCAGCTCTTCCGCACTTTCCGACAGCCGCTCGGATATTGACGGTTTCCTCTATGAAAGCGGCCGCCCCGTTCTCCTCGTACCGCATGTGCTGACCGTTGCGAAACCGATCAAGCGCGTCCTGATCGCCTGGAATGGCTCGCGCGAGGCGACCCGCGCCACCTTCGACGCCCTGCCCTTCCTCAAGGCAGCCGATAGCGTCGAGATATTCTCCGTCGATCAGGCCGAGAGCGAAACGCAGTCTTCCGGCCTCGCCGGTGCGGAACTGGCCGCCACGCTCGCCCGCCACGGCGTCAACGTTACCGTGACCTCGCAGGAAAAGATCGCCGGCGTCTCGCCGCAGGCCGCCATCGAAAACCGGCTGTCCGATAACAGCATCGACCTTCTTGTCATGGGCGCTTACGGCCATTCCCGCTGGTGGGAACTGCTGTTTGGCGGTGTCACCCGCACCCTGCTCGATTCCATGACGGCGCTGACGCTGCTGTCGCGTTAAAACCGGTGGAAGTGGATTGAGCTACAAGACCGTGCGGAAAGCTTGCCTTTTTGCCGGTCTTGCGGCTATTAGCCAAAGCCATCGACAATTTTGACCAGATGGTAGACGACATGTCCCTTCCCGATAAAGCCTTTCCCGTCTCCTGGGACCAGTTCCACCGCGATGCCCGTGCGCTTGCCTGGCGTCTTGCCGGTCTCGACAAAGAGTTCCGCGCGATCGTCTGTATCACCCGCGGCGGCCTCGTGCCGGCGGCGATCATTTCCCGCGAACTGAATATCCGCCTGATCGACACGGTCTGCATCGCCACCCGCCATGATTACGTCAATCAGGGCGAAACGGTTCTGCTGAAGGGTGTCGCCCCGGAACTTTCGGCGGATGGCGGCGAAGGCGTGCTGGTGCTGGACGACCTGACCGATACCGGCAAGACGGCGCTCGAAGTGCGCGAAATGCTGCCCAGGGCGCATTTCGCCTGTGTTTACGCCAAGCCGAAGGGCGTGCCGACCATCGACACCTTCGTTACCGAAGTCAGCCAGGACACCTGGATTTATTTCCCCTGGGACATGGGCTTCACCTATCAGGAGCCGATTGCCAAGGGATCGCGCGGCTGACCAGCCCCGCAGGGGGAAATGACGCTTTGAAACCGCCCCATCGGGGCGGTTTTTTTGTCGGGAAACGCCTTTCTGACGACAGCTAAAAAACACGGAAAAACCGCAGTGTCGCCTTTATGCCGCACCCCGGAAATGCGGGGTTTTGCCTTTCCCTTGCGGAAACCAGCCTCGCGCAAGCTTCAAACTTTCCCGCCAAGTCACTGATTTTTCTAAGAGCTTTTCCTATCCCCGTTTTCCACAGGCACTCCACACAATATCTTGTGGTTAAAAATGGGTTTCAATCTATGGCTTGACGAATCTGTGCCGCGAGAGGAAAGTGATAATTATGTTGCGGCGGCAACGGACCGGAAAGTAACGAGGCCGGTTCCTCTCCATCTCCAGCGCGCATGTCCAAAGCGGCGTCCCGGCCATGAGGGGGCGGTTCGCCGCGGGCTTTTGCGCGCCTTTTCGGAACCGCCAAAAACATGACGCGGGGACTGGCGGCAGGAAGCTGTTGATACTATATTTAGTATTCCATGACATGCTTGCAGCCGAATAAGCCACGAGATACAGGGATGACATCCAAGGATGAACATCACTTTCAGATCGGCAACAACCGGCTGCGCGAAGGCATCGCACGGCTGGACCGGATTTTTGCGCCCTGCACCGGGCGCCCAATGGACGAGGACAGAAACCATGCGCATTGAACGCCGCTTCACGAAGCCCGGCCAATCGCCTTATGCGGAGATCGACTTCCGCAAGGCCGTCAGTGAAATCAAGAACCCGGATGGATCGATCGTGTTCCGTCTGGCGGATATCGACGTTCCCGCGCAGTTCAGCCAGGTTGCCACCGACGTTCTGGCGCAGAAATATTTCCGCAAGGCCGGCGTGCCGAAGTTCCTGAAGAAGGTTGAGGAAAACGACGTTCCTTCCTTCCTGTGGCGCTCTGTGCCCGATGAAAAGGCGCTGAAGGATGTGCCGGAAGCCGAACGTTTCGGTTCCGAGACCGATGCGCGTCAGGTTTTCGACCGTCTGGCCGGCACCTGGGCCTATTGGGGCTGGAAGGGCAAATATTTCTCGTCCGAAGAAGATGCGCTGGCCTTCCGCGACGAGCTTGCTTACATGCTCGCCACCCAGCGTGTTGCCCCTAACTCCCCGCAATGGTTCAACACCGGCCTGCACTGGGCCTATGGCATCGATGGCCCCGGCCAGGGCCATTTCTATGTCGACCCCTTTACCGGCAAGCTGACCAAGTCCAAGTCCGCTTACGAACATCCGCAGCCGCATGCCTGCTTCATCCAGTCCGTGGAAGACGACCTCGTCAATGAAGGCGGCATCATGGATTTGTGGGTGCGTGAAGCGCGCCTGTTCAAATACGGTTCCGGCACCGGTTCCAACTTCTCCTATCTGCGCGGCGAAGGCGAAAAGCTTTCCGGCGGCGGCCGCTCCTCCGGCCTGATGAGCTTCCTCAAGATCGGCGACCGTGCAGCCGGCGCCATCAAGTCCGGCGGCACGACCCGTCGTGCGGCGAAGATGGTCGTTGTCGATGCCGATCACCCCGATATCGAAGCCTATATCGACTGGAAGGTGAACGAGGAGCAGAAGGTTGCCGCGCTCGTCACCGGTTCCAAGATCGTCGCCAAGCACCTGAAGGCGATCATGAAGGCCTGCGTCAATTGCGAGGCTGACAATGGCGATTGCTTCGACCCGGCCAAGAACCCTGCCCTGAAGCGCGAAATCCGCGCTGCCAAGAAGGACATGGTGCCGGAAAACTACGTCAAGCGCGTCATCCAATTCGCCGAACAGGGTTACAAGGACATCCAGTTCAAGACCTACGATACGGATTGGGATTCGGAAGCCTACCTCACGGTATCCGGCCAGAACTCCAACAACTCCGTCTCGCTGAAGGACGACTTCCTGCGCGCTGTCGAAAATGACGGTGACTGGAACCTCACCGCCCGCAAGGACGGCAAGGTCATGAAGACGCTGAAGGCCCGCGACCTCTGGGAAAAGATTTCCCACGCCGCCTGGGCATCGGCAGACCCCGGCCTGCACTTCAACACCACCATGAACGACTGGCACACTTCGCCGGCCGCCGGCCCGATCCGCGCTTCCAACCCGTGCTCGGAATACATGTTCCTCGACGACACGGCCTGCAACCTCGCCTCGCTGAACCTTTTGCAGTTCAAGGATCAGGCGACGAAGCGCATCGATATCGCCGATTACGAACATGCCGTTCGCCTGTGGACCGTCGTGCTCGAAGTGTCCGTCATGATGGCGCAGTTCCCGTCGCGCCAGATCGCAGAACTTTCCTATGAATACCGCACACTCGGCCTCGGTTACGCCAATATCGGCGGCCTCCTGATGTCCTCGGGCATTCCCTATGACAGCGCCGAAGGCCGCGCCATTGCCGGTGCGCTCACCGCCATCATGACCGGCGTTTCCTACGCCACCTCGGCCGAAATGGCCGGCGAGCTTGGCCCCTTCCCCGGCTTTGCGCCGAACCGCGACAACATGCTGCGCGTCATCCGCAACCACCGCCGCGCCGCTCACGGCCAGTCGGAAGGTTATGAAGGCCTGTCGGTCAACCCGGTCGCGCTCATCCATGGCGATTGCCCGGATCAGGACCTGATCGCCCATGCCGTTGCCGCCTGGGACAAGGCGCTGACGCTCGGCGAACAGCACGGCTACCGCAACGCCCAGACCACCGTTATCGCGCCGACCGGCACGATCGGCCTCGTGATGGATTGCGACACGACCGGCATCGAGCCCGACTTCGCGCTGGTGAAGTTCAAGAAGCTCGCCGGCGGCGGTTACTTCAAGATCATCAACCGCGCGGTTCCGGATGCGCTGCGTTCGCTCGGCTATTCCGAAAGCCAGATCGCCGAGATCGAAGCCTACGCCGTCGGCCATGGCAATCTCAACCAGGCGCCCGGCATCAACCCTTCCACGCTGAAGGCCAAGGGCTTCACCGATGAGAAGATCGAGGCCGTCAATGGCGCGCTGAAGAGCGCCTTCGACATCAAGTTCGTCTTCAACCAGTGGACGCTCGGTGCCGACTTCCTCAAGGAAACGCTGAAAGTTTCCGACGAGCAGCTCTCCGACATGAGCTTCAACCTGCTCGAGCACCTCGGCTTCGGCAAAAAGGACATCGAAGCGGCAAACGTTCACGTCTGCGGCGCGATGACGCTGGAAGGCGCACCGTTCCTGAAGGCCGAGCATCTGCCCGTCTTCGATTGCGCCAACCCCTGCGGCAAGATCGGCAAGCGTTACCTCTCGGTGGAATCGCATATCCGCATGATGGCGGCGGCACAGCCCTTCATCTCCGGTGCGATCTCCAAGACGATCAACATGCCGAACGATGCGACCGTCGAGGATTGCGGTGCAGCCTACATGCTCTCCTGGAAGCTGGCGCTGAAGGCAAACGCCCTTTACCGCGATGGTTCCAAGCTTTCCCAGCCGCTCAATGCGTCGCTGGTGGAAGACGAGGACGAAGAAGACCTGATCGAAGAGCTGATCCAGCAGCCGGCTGCACAGCAGGCCGTGACGATCACCGAAAAGATCGTCGAACGCGTCATCGAGCGTGTCTCGCGTGAGCGTGAAAAGCTGCCGAACCGCCGTCAGGGTTACACCCAGAAGGCGACCGTTGGCGGTCACAAGGTCTATCTGCGCACCGGCGAATTCGGCGATGGCCGCATCGGCGAAATCTTCATCGACATGCACAAGGAAGGTGCGGCCTTCCGTGCGATGATGAACAACTTCGCCATCGCCATTTCGCTCGGCCTGCAATATGGCGTGCCGCTGGAAGAATATGTGGAGGCTTTCACCTTCACCAAGTTCGAACCGGCCGGCATGGTGCAGGGCAACGACGCGATCAAGAACGCCACGTCGATCCTCGACTACGTGTTCCGCGAACTCGCCGTCTCCTATCTCGGCCGCCACGATCTGGCCCACGTCGATACGTCGGACTTCTCCAACACGGCGCTCGGCAAGGGTATCCAGGAAGGCAAGACCAACCTCGTTTCCACCGGCTGGACCCGCGGTTACAAGCCGACACTGGTTTCCAGCAATGGCGGCGAACGGTCTTCTTCCGAGCCGAAGGGCTCGGCAACGGCAGCCCCTGCCCGCGCCTCGGCCAACGTCACCTCCTTCGCCGGCTCCGCCGCCCGCAAGCTGGAACCGACCGTCTCCATCGCAACCTCCGAAATCGTCTCCTTCAAGCGGGACTATGAAGAACGCGCCAGGGAACTGGCCGAAGAAATCGCCGAGGAAGTGATCGACGACGTCGCCCAGGAATCCCAGCAGACGGCAACCGCCCTCTTCTCCGACAAGGCCGCCGCTGACGCCGCATCGGCCAAGACGGAAGCCAAGAAGGTGGAAAACGAACGCCGCATGCGCTCGATCGCTCAAGGGTATACCGGCAACATGTGCTCGGAATGCCAGAACTTCACAATGGTGCGGAACGGCACTTGCGAGAAGTGCGATACGTGCGGTGCGACGAGCGGTTGCAGCTGAGCGTTAGCTTAGGCACCAAAAAATGATTAGTCTTGAGGGCCCTTTCAGATATGAAAGAGCCCTTATTGTTTTGATGTTTTATTTATTGCAACTACTGGAAACCCGTAGTTCAGAATGTTATATTTCGAATGGAATGCGCATAAGGCGTCAGCCAATCTCGCCAAACATGGCGTCAGTTTTGAAACCGCCCGCAGGGTTTTTGACGATCCGTTTGCCGTGGATATCGAGGATCGTTCAGCGAACTACGGTGAAGTCCGACGACGTATAGTGGGTTTGGGCAACGGATTGGTTCTGACCGTGATCTATACCGAACGAAGCGAAGTGATCCGAATCATCTCCGCACGAAAGGCGACACGCGCAGAGCGCAAGGAATATGACGACAATGGCTGGTAAAACCGATCAAACCGACTGGGTCCGTCTTCACACCATGAGTGACGAGGAAGCGCAGGCCAATGCGCTGGCCGACCCTGATAATCTACCGCTTTCCGCCGAACAGCTCGCCGCAGCTCCCAGAATGCCCCGCATCAAGATCATCCGCCGGGCGCTGAAGCTGACGCAGGAAGAGTTTTCCGTGCGTTATCATATTCCGCTCGGCACCCTGCGCGATTGGGAACAGGGTCGCAGCGAGCCGGATCAACCGGCCCGCGCTTATCTAAAGGTTATCGCCGTCGATCCAGAGGGAACGGCCGCCGCCCTTCGTAAAGGCGCGGCCTGACCGACCTCACCCCATAAAATCCACCAGCAACTTCACATTCAGCCCCGCAATCACCACCGCGATCAGCCACGCAAAGGCTGAGAGCCAGAGCGGTGAGCGCAGCTCGCCCATCTTGGCCTTATCGGCGGTGAACATGACGAGTGGGAAGACGGCGAAGGAGAGTTGCAGGCTGAGCACCACCTGCGTCAGGATCAGCAGTTCCGCCGTGCCGCTATCGCCATAGAAGATGGTGACGCCGGCGGCTGGGACGATGGCGATGGCGCGGGTGATGAGGCGGCGTAGCCAGGGGGCGAGCCGCATCTTGAGGAAACCTTCCATTACGATCTGCCCGGCAAGCGTTGCCGTGACGGTGGAGTTGATGCCGCAGCACAAAAGCGCCACGCCGAACAGCGTCGGCGCAATGGCAAGGCCGAGCAGCGGTGCCAGCAGATTATGGGCTTCGCCGAGTTCGGCAACGGTCGTCTGCCCCGCCTTGTTGAAGGTCGCCGCCGCCAGAATGAGGATCGAGGCGTTGATGAGGAGCGCGAACATCAGCGCGATGGTGGAATCGAGCGTGGCGAATTTCAGCGCCTCGCGTTTTTCGGCAAGCGTCTCGCCGATTTCGCGGGTCTGCACGATGCCCGAATGCAGATAGAGATTATGCGGCATGACGGTTGCGCCGAGAATGCCGAGCGCCAGATAGAGCATGTCCGGATTGGTGACGATCTCCGTCGTCGGCGCGAACCCAAGGATCACCTGCCCCCAGTCGGGATCGGCAAGCGCCACCTGAATGGCGAAACACACGGCGATGACGCCGAGCAGCGTGATGACCAGCGCCTCCACCCAGCGGAAGCCGAGCTTTTGCAGATAAAGGATCAGGAATACATCGAGCGCGGTGATGAGAACGCCGAGTTCGAGCGGAATGCCGAAAATGAGGTTGAGGCCGATGGCCGTGCCGATCACCTCGGCGATATCGGTGGCAATGATGGCGATTTCGGCCAGCAGCCACAGCACCATCGCCACCGGCTTCGGATAGGCATCGCGACAAGCCTGGGCGAGATCGCGGCCGGAGGCGATCGCAAGACGGGCGCAGAGCGATTGCAGCACGATCGCCATGATGTTCGAGACCAGCGCGACGGTGAGCAGCGTGTAGCCAAATCTGGAGCCGCCGGCGAGCGACGTCGCCCAGTTTCCGGGATCCATGTAACCGACCGCAACGAGATAGCCGGGGCCGAAAAAGGCCATCGCCCGGCGAAACGTGCCGGCATTCGGTTTGACGCGGATCGAGCTGTGAACGTCGGACAACGAGAGATCGTCGCCGTTCCGTCGCCATCCAAAGACTGGCTTATCCATTTTCTGCGCTTTCAAATGGGAGATTGAATTGATGCAATTGCAAATCATTCGCATAAGCGGCAGCGACTGGCAAGGGGAGTTTTACGGCCGGATATCGGCGTTCGATGCCGCAGGCGCGTGTCCGGTTCGGGCGCGAACCGACACACCATCACTCGCTTATGGCTGACCCTCCTCTCCTTCCCGCCGTGCGCCGGCTGGATTCCGTCTAAGGCAGGGATGATGACGGTCGGGGGAAAGGGCGGCAGCGAATGCGGAGAGGCTGTCATCTCGAGGGCCTCACGGCGTTGTCATCGCCCTGCCCCGTCGATTTCGGAACGGCCGCACACCCGCCTGCGTTGATCTTTCAGGAAGCAACCTATTGCGGGAAAGCTCATGCGACAGGGCCACAAATTCAGCCTGGTGAACCATCCGAGCCGATGGCCGAAATATATCATGGCGCACAGAAAGCCGCGCGACTGGCTGATGACGATCAGCGGCATCGTGCTGCTGTTCATCGTCGCCGCCGCGGTCGCCATGGGTTATCTCGTCACCAGCCATCCCGGCAAGCCGGAGCCCAACCCCGGTATCGTGGAGGAACAGGCAGCGGAAAACGGCGGATAGGTTGCGGCGCGGAACGCGCCGCTTATCAGCTCAGGCCCGCAAGGTGCCCGCTGAACTGCGCCTCGTGCAGCCGGCTGTAATGGCCCTTGGCGGCCAGCAGCTCGGCATGGGCGCCGGTTTCGGCAATGCCGGTCTGGTCCACCACCACGATGCGCGAGGCGTCACGGATCGTCGCCAGCCGGTGAGCGATGACGAGCGTGGTGCGGCCTTTGGCAAGCTCCGTCAGCGATTGCTGGATGGCGCGTTCGGTTTCGGTGTCGAGCGCCGAGGTCGCCTCATCGAGAATGAGGATCGGCGGGTTCTTGAGGAACATGCGTGCAATGGCGAGACGCTGTTTCTGGCCGCCGGAAAGCTTGACGCCGCGCTCACCGATGACGGTGTCGAGCCCAAGCGGCATGGCCTCGATGACGCCATCGAGACGGGCGCGCCGCGCCGCATCCATGATATCCGCATCCGAAGCGCCGAGCCGGCCATATTCGATATTCTCGCGGATCGTGCCGCCGAACAGGAAGACATCCTGCTGCACGATGCCGATCTGGTTGCGCAGCGAAGCAAGCTTCATCTTGCGGATATCGATGCCGTCAATGGTGATCGCGCCGCTGGTGACATCGTAAAAACGCGGCAAAAGCGAGCAGAGCGTCGTCTTGCCCGCCCCCGAAGGACCGACAAAGGCCACCGTCTCGCCGACGCTGATCTTCAGATCGATATTGGTAAGAACCGTCTTGCCCTCGGCATAACCGAAGCCGACATGGCGATATTCGATATTGCCGCGCAGCAACGGCGCTTCCACCGCATCCGGCGCATCGACGATATCAGGCGCGGTGTCCAAAAGCTCGGTGAAGCGGCGGAAACCGGCAATGCCCTTCGGATAGGTCTCGATGACGGAATTGATCTTTTCCACCGGCCGGAAAAACACGCCCACCAGCAGCAGGAAGCCGACAAAGCCGCCTTCCGTCAGGCTGCCCGTCAGCACGAACCAGGCGCCGCAGATCATCACGATCATCTGCGTCAGGCGCATGCTCATATAGCTGAGCGAGGTGCTGGCCGCCATGATCTTGTAGGCATCGAGCTTGGTGCGGCGGTATTTCTGATTGTCCTTCTCGAACAGCGCCCGCTCGTGATCCTCATTGGCGAAGGCCTGCACGACCCGCATGCCGCCGACATTTTCCTCGATACGGGCGTTGAAATCCCCTACCCGGCCGTAAAGCGCGCGAAAATTCTGCGTCATGCGGCCGCCATAACGGCTGGTCACCCAGGCGGTGACGGGCACGACGGCAGCGGTGATGAGCGCCAGCGGCACATTGACCGACAGCATCAAAAGGAACGCGCCGATGAAGGTCATGATGGCGATGAACAGGTCTTCGGGGCCGTGGTGAGCCACCTCGCCGATCTCTTCCAGATCCTTGGTCAGCCGCCCGACCAGATGGCCGGTCTTCTGGTTGTCGAAATAACGGAAGGAGAGCTTTTGCAGATGGTCGAAGGCCAGACGCCGCATGTCGGTCTCGATATTGATGCCGAGCATGTGTCCCCAATAGGTGACGGTCGCCATCAACCCGGTATTCAGCACATAGATAAGCAGCAGCCCCACGGAGGCGGCAAGGATGATGGCCCATTCACCGCCCGGCAGCAGCACATCCACAAAGGCCTTCACCGCCATCGGAAAACCGAGTTCGAGCACGCCCGACAACACCGCGCAGGAAAAATCGAGAATGAACAGACCGCGATAGGGGCGATAATAAGCGAAGAAACGGCGGAGCATGGCATGACCTGGAGATCGGGCGCGGCAACCTTACGCCGCAAGAAAAACGGAGTTCAATTGTCATATTTCAATGCGCGCGCCAAGACCGATGTTCTATTTTTACCAAAATCGTTCAATAGGTTCAGCAATAAACACACAACGGTAATGTGATCCGATTATATTGCACTTATATGTATCGGTGTGACAGAGTGAATGCACCCTTCGGGGAGAATGCGAGAAAGAGCCTGCCGTGAGTAACATTGACAGCCGTAAGCCCAGTGGCGAACCGAGATGGCTTGGTCCCGCCAGCCCGACGCGGATCGCCCTGATCCCGCCCATCTCGGCTGCGCGCTGGCTTCTCGTTCTCGTCGCCCTTGCCGGCATTTATTTCTTCCACGGCTTTCTCGTCCCCGTTCTCGCCGCCCTCGTCATCGGTTTTGCCAGCTGGCCGGTTTATACCCGGCTTCTGCGGCAGGTGGGCGGCAACACCACGCTCGGCGCTACCATCGCCATCATCCTCATCCTCGCCTTCCTCGTGGTGCCGATCTTCATCGCCGCCTCCTATACGGCAAGCGAAATCCGCGAATGGTTCGGCTGGGCGGTGCATGTCAACAAGACGGGCGCCCCCGTGCCGGACTGGATCGCGGCGCTGCCCGCCGTCGGCCCCTGGCTCGGCGAACAATGGGTGAAATATATCGGCACGCCGGGCGCCATCGGCGAGCTCATCCAGCTCGTCAGCGGTGCCAATATCGGCAATATCTACCGGGCGATCCTCGCCGCCGGCAACGGCGCGTTCCACCTTGTGCTGACCCTGCTGTTCATGCTGATCGCGCTGTTCTTCGTCTACCGCAACGGCGCGGGCTTCACCCGGCAGGTCGATCTGGTCGGCGAACGCATCCTGCCGACGCGGTGGGAACGCATTTCCCGCGTCGTGCCCGCCACCATCAGCTCCACGGTCACAGGCATGACGCTGATCGCCATCGGCGAAGGCATCATCCTCGGCATCGCCTACTGGATCGCCGGTGTGCCCTCACCCGTCACGCTCGGTGTGCTCACCGGCGTCATGGCGCTCATTCCAGGCGGTGCGCCGCTCTCCTTTACGCTGGTATCGATCTATCTGGTCGCCAGCGGCTCGCCCGCCCACGGGCTGGCGCTGTTTGTCTGGGGTTCGGTGGAACTCTTCATCGTCGACAAGACCATCCGTCCGAAACTCGTCGGCGGGCCGATCAAGCTGCCCTTCCTGCCCACCTTTTTCGGCCTCGTCGGCGGCGTCAAGACCATGGGCTTCCTCGGCCTCTTCATCGGCCCGGTGCTGATGGCGCTCCTGGTCGCGATCTGGCGCGAATGGGTGCGTGAGGTGGAAATCTCCGCCGCCGCCAGCGCCGAGGTTCCGCCCCCACCGCCCACGCAGGAAAACGCCGTTGATGAGGTTGCCGCGCTCGAAGACAATAGCGAGGAAACGACGGCGTTTCGGAAAGCGGCGTTTTGATCGGTGAAGCCTACGGGCACACGCCTCGACGCTGGTGCCTATAGATAGTCCTTAAACGGCGCATCCGTCATGCTCGGGCCTGTCCCGAGCATCTGCCACCGATTGATTCTACGATACGTGATTGGATCCTCGGCACAGGGCCGAGGGATGACGTGCAGGATACGGCAATCTCGCGCCGTAGGCCTAAAGCACCTTCTCCATGAACAGGCTCAGCGGATCCGGCCTGTAGGGCGCAAAGGCCTCGATCTCCACAAACCCCGCCTTGCGGTAAAGACCGATCGCCTCCGGCTGGCTGATGCCGGTTTCGAGGCGGATGGCGGAAAGGCCAAGCTCGGCGCCGCGCGCGACAAGCGTGTCCATGATCAGCTTGCCGATCCGCAATCCCCGTGCATCGGGATCGACGAACATGCGCTTCACCTCCGCCGTGCCGTCTCCCGCCTCCACCAGCGCGCCGCAGCCGACCACGCGGCCATCGTGCCGGGCCACGAAAAACGAGACATTGTCCTGCTCGAGCGCGCCGATATCGACCAGATGATTGCTCTCGGCCGGGTAAAGCGAGGCCATATAGGCGTTGGAAAGGTCGATGAGGCGCAGAACCGCATCCTGCCGGGGTGTTTCAAGCGTGATTTCGGTGGCCAATGCGATGCCTGCCTTCTCTATAAAAATGCGTATTTCGTCGTAATATCACTGCAATCGGGATAGATGAGTTTCTAGAGCATAAATCCCGACAGAGGCAACACACTCCATGAAAACAGCCCTCGTTCTCATGACCTTCCTTGGCTGCGACGACAGCGCCACCGATTGCCATTACCTCGCCACCTCCCAGCAGCGCTGGACGAGCATCGAACTGTGCGACGCCGTGTCGGAAAAGGAGCTGGAGCGTTACGCCAACGCGCCTTACCCAGTAGTGGTAGCCGTATGCCAGACACCGGGCGAACAGGCTCCGCAGACGGCCGGCGCGCAACCTCCCGCCTCGGCGCCTGCCACTGCACCGCAGGCAACGGCAGCGGTTACGCCGAAGGAAGAGGAAAGCCTCACCAGACAGGCAATCAGCCGCGTCAGCCGTATCCTGCCTTCCACCGAAGGCATAAAGCATCTTTTGGGAACGCCGGTGAGGATGGTTGAAAACAGCTATTCGTGGATCGCCAAGCGGTTCGATAAGTGATTGCTGGGAACCGATCTTCCCTCATTCCTGTGCTTGTCACAGGAATCCAGTCGACGCGCGTCCGCGCGGCGGAAGGAGTCTTTTCGGCCAAAGGACTTGGGCTGGCTGGATTCCTGTGACAAGCACAGGAATGAGGGTGAGAGGATGCACCCGCGGAAACCCGGACCTCACGCCGCCTCGACTGTCAGCGCCTCCGCATAATACCGCGCCTTCTGCCGCTCTTCGGCGATGGCGAGCTTGCGCACGGCATGCAGCAGTTCGAACAGCGTTTCGGAACCGTTGACGTCACGGAAATGCGCCAGCAGTTCCGCCGAGACGGAGGCCGCCACATCAGAGAGCTGCGAGCGGGCGGCACGGCGCCACATCAGCGTCGCCTCGATGAAGACGTCGACAACATCGCCGAAAAGACCGACCGACTGGAACAGCGCCTTCAGGGCATGCGGCCGTCCGGTCGCCAGAATGGCGCGCACCTTGCGGTCATCGAGACCGGAGAGATTGACCATGGTCGCCGTGAAAAATTCCAGCCGGCCCGAACAGACGGCATGGATGAGCAGCGCCGGCGTCAGTTCCAGCCGCTGGCGCAGATGCTCCACCAGCGCCGGCAGCTCCGGCGAGGAGACGCTGGCGGCGATAAGGATGGTGGCGGAATCTTCCGCCTCGCGGAAAAGACTGTCGGCGCGGTTGCGTGCGATCATTGCGTGAACCAACGCGGAGCCCGCGAGAGCTTCGCTGATGCGGCCCATCAACAGGTGACGTGCATCGGCGGGCAGCGCCTCGCGGCGGAGCAGGAGGTCGCGAATATCGGCGTCCGAGCCATGGCGCTCGGCGATGCGCCTGAGCGAAAACGGCGTGATGAAGGCATCGTCGTTTTCGAGCAGGATGATGGTTTCCGGCAGGTCGCCGACTTCGGCAAGCGCTGCGCAGACACCGCGCGGCAGGCCCGGCCTTGCGGCGATGAGCGCGCGCGTCAGGCTTTCTCCACGCCCGGCGAGATCGACCAGATCGGCCTCGCCGAGAACCGGTGAGCGTGCAATGACGGTACAGGCAATTTCCGGCTGGTCTTCGGCGAGTGAAACGAGAATGGCGCGCGGTGCGTCATGGGCATCCGCCAGCGCTTCGGCAAGCGCCAGTCGCACACGCGGCGAAGGATCGTCGAGCAGATAGGTCATCGCCATATAGGCGGCATCGCGGTTCTCGCGCGCCATGTCGGACTGAAGATAGGCACGGCCGAGAGCATTGGCGGCTTTCGCCCGCTCGGTCGATCCAGCCTTTTCAGACCAGCGAAGAAATGCCTGTACGATCACCTGAGCCTCGAAAACATTCGCAACAATGGATGGCGGCATCATCGCCGCCGCCATGTATAAAACTCTAGGCGCAAATGGTTTACGTTTGGTTCACCATAAAAATTAACCGTAGTCGAACAAGGACTATATTGACGGCGCAGTAGAGGGGCGCTGCAGCTGGAATACATCACTGCCGCCATCGCAGTAATCCATATAGCCCATGCGCGCCACGGGTCGCGACAGCCCCATATCGATGCGCCCGTCGCGAATGATCGTTTCATCGATATGGATCGCCATGACCTGTCCGATCACCATCCACGAATCCGCCGGCTGGCCGTCAACGTCCTTAAGCTGCTGTATCTGGGTCACGCGGCATTCCAGAACCGCCAGCGCCTCGCCCACGAAAGGCGCATCCACCACCCGCCCGTCGACAGCGGTGAGACCGGCAAGGGCGAACTCATCGACATCATAGCCGACGGGTGCAGAAGACGCATTCATCCGGTCCACCAGATGGCGGCTGACGAGATTGGCGGTGAAGACGCCGGTTTCCTCGACATTGCGCAGGCTGTCCTTCCTGCCGCTGGAGGAGAACATCACAAGCTTTGGCCGGTCCGAAATCGCATTGAAGAAGGAATAGGGCGAGAGATTGAGGGAACCGTCCCTGCCCTTCGAGCCGATCCAGCCGATCGGACGCGGTGCGACGATGGCCTTGAACGGATCATGCGGCAGGCCATGCTGGTTGGTGTCCGTGGTGTAGAACATCAAACGTCCCCGACCCAGGTGACGACATCGGCAAGCTCCGGCCGCGGCCGCTCCACCGGCGGGAATGTCGTCGAGCCGATATGAATGAACCCGGCCACCTTCTCTTCCGCGCCGACCCCGATTTCCGCGAGAAATGCGGAATCGAAAGCAAACCATTCCGTCAGCCAGTTCGCTGCAAAACCGCTGGCATTGGCGGCGAAGATGAGGTTGAGGCACACAGCACCGGCGGACATGACCTGTTCCCATTCCGGAATCTTGAAATGCGGTTTTGCGGTGCTGATGACGGCGATAACGACGGGCGCGCGGGTGAAGCGGGTGCGTTCCGCTTCCTGCTGCTGCAGGTCCAGTTCCGGGTTCTTTTCAAGCGCGATCCTCAGCGCCGTCTCACCGAGACGCACGCGCTCCTCGCCGCGATAGACGACGAAACGCCAGGGGGCGAGCTTGCCATGGTCAGGCACGCGCACGGCAAGGCGCAGGATGTCCTCGATTTGCCCCTTCGAAGGCCCCGGCTCGGCAAGTTGCAGGGCCGGCGTGGAACGGCGAACCTTGAGATAATCGAGGAGCTTGATATCATTTGTCATGATCAAAAATCTTCCATTCTGCTGTCATCGCAAAAACATGGGCCTTGAAATAGCCACGGCATTGGTTTTGAAGTGATCCGGGAAAATCAAGAAGTCAATCGGTATCGAAAATGTCGGCAATCAAAATCGCGGCACGTCTGACCATTGCATGTGCCGTGCTTGGTCTTTTATCGCAAGCCGCATTTTCACAGGACGCCTTCAAAGACTTCAAGCAGCTCGGCGGCACGCCGAAAATGCCGAAGCTGAACGCTTTCACCGCCCCTTCCGCACCCAACGCCCCGGAAAGCACCGCCCGCGATATCAACATGGAAGCCAAGCTGACCAGCGAAGGCGAAGCGGTGAAGGAAGGCCTGTCCTGGCGCGTCTTCAGCCCCATTCCCGGCGCGGACGGCAAGTTGCCGATGCTGGCAAGTTCGGAAGGCGGCTCGGCGGAATTCCATCTGGTGCCGGGCGAATATTTCGTCAACGTCGCCTTCGGCCGCGCGGGCGTTACCAAGAAACTCAATGTCCCGACCTCCGGCAATGTGCAGAAACAGGTGCTGATTCTCGATGCCGGCGGCTTCGTGCTGAATGCGGTTGCGGGCTCCGACAAGCAGATTTCAAGCAACCAGCTCAAATTTTCCGTCTATTCGTCAGACGCCCGCCCCGATGGCGAGCGCGGCCTCGTCATGGCCGATATCAAGCCCAACACCATCGTGCGCCTGAATGCCGGCACCTATCACGTGGTTTCCGAATATGGCAACGTCAATGCGGTGGTGCGCGCCGACATCCAGGTGGAAGCCGGCAAGCTGACGGAAGCGACCCTGCAGCATCAGGCCGCGCAGATCACCCTCAAGCTCGTCTCCGAAGAAGGCGGCGAAGCCATTGCCGATACGGCCTGGTCGGTGCTCAACGGCGGCGGCGACGTGGTGAACGAAAGCGTCAGCGCCTTTTCGACCATGGTGCTGGCGGAAGGCGAATATACCGCCATCGCCCGCAACAAGGACAAGGTCTACCAGCGCAACTTCAAAGTAACATCCGGCCGGGATTCGGACGTGGAAGTGCTGATGAAGGATCAGGCTCCGGAAGATATGACCGGGGATTTCGAGTAGGCTCCACAACAGCCTCGGCGCCTCTGGCGTCTTTTCTCTGCCTTATGCAAGGCGTCATCCTTGGGCTTGTCCCACTACTGTCCGGTTTAAATTTGCGGCCATTGGAAGGCCATCTGGTTTTGGTTTCTGGGTTTGTCCGGTGGCGGGTTTAGAAGCCGATCGGTGCGTCGCCGGTGCATGAGGTTTGCGCGTACCAGCCGGGCGAAGGCGAGTGGGCTTGGCACGGTCTTCTGGTCA
>NZ_JBNWBW010000024.1:0-96035 GCF_053522725.1 Agrobacterium sp. 16-172Ci | reverse complement strand
CTTTCGTGTCCGAGATCGTCGCCAAACGCTCGAATACGAGTAGAATCAACACCGTGCGCCATGTCCACCAAATTTAAACCGGACAGCAGTGGGACAAGCTCGAGCATGACGGAGGCAAGGTTTGCGAACTTTACCATCCTCTTATGCACAAAGACTTGGGCTGGCTTAATGCCCACTCCAAGCCGGAATGACGGAAGTGGTAAAAGCCCCGGAATAAGACAACGCCCGACCTGCTGAACCGCCACAAACTCCGCCCCCGCACTTTTCCGCCAGCGGCCGATTGACAGCACCGCATAAATGCGCCCTAATAAAATTGGTAAGACCATCTTACCGCTTGCGCGATCAGGGGAGACTTTCGCGCTGGGAGGATATCATGTTTGTGGCTCTGGAGCCGCGCCGCCTTTACCGGCTGGTCGCGGAACAAATTCGTTTGCTCATCGAAAGCGGGGAACTGACCGAAGGCCAGCGCCTGCCGGCGGAACGGGATCTTGCCGAACGCTTCGGCGTATCGCGCCCGACGGTTCGCGAAGCGCTGATCGTTCTGGAAGTGGAAGGCCATATCCATATCCGCATGGGTTCGGGCGTTTATGTCAGCGCGGCCGGCAAGCAGGCCAAGGAAAAGCCGCCGGTGCCGGATGCGCATGGGCCATTCGAAATCCTGCAGGCGCGCTGCATCATCGAAAGCGCGATTGCGGAGGAAGCCGCAAGGCTTGCGACACCGAAATGCATCGCCAAGCTCGATGATATCATCGAACGCATGGCCGGCGCACTCGACAACTCACCACAGGCGCTCAATTTCGACCGGGCCTTCCACACCGCGATTGCCGACATCATCGGCAATTCGGCGCTGAACCGCTTTACCGGCCTGATCTATGACGAGCGCAGCCTGTCACCCTTTTTCGAAAAGCTCGCCAGCTATTTCGAAGGGCCCCACACCTGGAACCTTGCCGTTCAGGAACACCGCGCAATCCGCGACGCCATTGCCGCTAACGACCCGGAAGGTGCACGTGAGGCGATGCGGCAGCATCTGACGCTGTCGCAAAAGAGATTTTCCGAAAGTTTCGGGGAGGAAACGATCGGAGAAGAGTGACCGCGCCGTAACCGGCGACGGGAAAAATGAGAAATCTGGCTTTAATTCGGGAGGAGTTAAGAATGAAAATCAGATTGTCGACTTTGATGGGCGCAACAGCCGCCATCCTGCTTTCCGCGCTCGCGGCGCAGGCGCAGACCACGCTGAAATGGGCGCATGTCTACGAGACCTCCGAACCGTTCCACACCGATTCGGTCTGGGCTGTGGAAGAGATCGCCAAGCGCACCGAAGGCCGCTACAAGATCGATGTCTTTCCGGCTTCGCAGCTCGGCAAGGAAGCCGATATCAATCAGGGCCTGAAAATCGGCACCGTCGATATCATCATTTCCGGCTCCAGCTTTGCCGCGCGTGACTTCAAGCCGATCGGCGTCACCTACTTCCCCTATATCTTTCGCGACCCGAGCCATCTGATCGCCTACACCAAGAGCGATATCTTCAAGCGGCTCGCCAAGGGTTATGAAGACAAGACCGGCAACCACATCGCCGCCGTCAGCTATTACGGCACGCGTCACACCACATCGAACAAGCCGATTGCCGCCTGCGCCGACATGGCGGGGCTGAAGATGCGCGTTCCCGACGTTCCGGCCTATCTCGCCATGCCGCGCGCCTGCGGCGCCAACACCACCCCGATTGCCTTTGCGGAAGTCTATCTGGCGCTCCAGAACGGCACCGTCGATGCGCAGGAAAACCCGCTGACCACCATCGAGGCGAAGAAGTTCTTCGAAGTGCAGAAGAACATCGTCCTGACCGGCCATATCGTCGACCACCTCAACACGGTGATTTCGAAGAACCTGTGGTCGCAGCTCTCCGATGAAGACAAGAAAATCTTCACCGAAGTCATGCAGTAGGCAGCCGAGCGCACCACCAAGACCATCGAAAGCCGCGAAAAGAGCCTCGTCGAAGACTTCAAGAAGCGCGGTCTCACCGTCGCCGAGGTCGACAAGGCCGACTTCGAGAAGAACGTCCTCGAAAAAGTGAAGTTCGAGGACTTCGGTTACGACAAGGCCGACTGGGAAGCCATTCGCGCCGTCAAGTGAGCCAAGATCCGGTGCGGCCCCGTTGCCGCACCGCCCTTTCTCTCCAGACGGGATATCTCAATGTCGCAGGAAATCCATACTCAGGTCACGCCTGAGGAACTCGCCCATACGTTCGACGAGGCGCCGCCGGAGGTCGATCTCAAGGTCTATTCATTCGAAGACTGGGTCACGCTCGGCCTCTTCTGGCTGATGACGGGCTGCGTGTTCCTTCAGTTCTTCACCCGCTACGTACTCAACGACAGCTACGCCTGGACGGAAGAAATTGCCGTCAACTGCCTGATCGGCGTCGTCTTTTTGGGTTCGGTCATGTGCGTGCGCATGTCGCGCCACATCCAGGTGGATGTGCTTTATCACTATGTGCCGCCACAGGTGGCCCGCGCCATGTCGATCCTTGTCGATGTGCTGCGTATCCTCTTCTTCGCCTACACCTCCTGGCTGATGTGGCGCTATCTGGAAATCGTCGCCGATGAGGAGATGGTCACCGTGGCGTTGCCGCGCAACATCGTTTTCTACACGGTTCTGGCCGCTTTCGTTCTGATGTTCTTCCGATCGGTGCAGGTCTTCATCGCCAATATGCAGCGTGGTTATTCCGTGCTCGAGCGGCCCGAAGAATTCCAGAGCGCGGGGGATTGATCACATGCTGCTTCTTATCGGCTCCTTTCTTCTCCTGATGCTGATCGGCCTGCCCGTCGCGATCTCGATGGCCTCGGCCTCGCTGCTCTACATCGTGTTTTATAATGTCGCGCCTGATATCATCGCGGCGCAGCGCCTGATCGCGGGTGTGGAAAGCTTTCCGCTTCTGGCCGTTCCCTTCTTCATCCTTGCCGGCAACCTGATGAATACGGCGGGGGTTACGGGACGCATCTATTCCTTCGCCGTCGCACTCGTCGGCTGGATGAAGGGCGGTCTCGCACAGGTCAACATCATCGGCTCGGTGATCTTTTCCGGCATGTCCGGCACAGCACTTGCCGACGCGGCCGGTATCGGCACCATCGAAATCAAGGCCATGAAGGATCACGGTTATCCGGTCGAAGCGGCCGTCGGCGTCACCGCCGCCTCCGCAACGCTTGGCCCGATCTTCCCGCCGTCGCTGCCCTTCGTCATCTATGGCATGATGGCGAATGTCTCCATCGGCGCGCTGTTCATGGCCGGCATCGTTCCGGGCGTCGTGATGACGCTTCTGATGATGATCACGGTTGCGGTCTTCGCCTATATCAAGGGCTGGGGCTCCGATACGCCCTTCAGCCTCAGAACCATTTTCGGCGCATCGATCGAAGTCTTCGTGGTGATGATGGTGCCGCTCGGCATCTATATCCTCACGGCGTTTGGCCTGTCGCTCAACCTGTCGATCCTGATCGTGCTGGTGATATTGCTGGCCTGTGACTGGTATTTCGACTTCTCGGCCGTGATGGCGCTGATGACGCCTGTCATCCTGATCGGCGGCATGACCATGGGCTGGTTCACACCGACGGAAGCCGCCGTTGCGGCCGTCCTCTGGTCGTTGTTCCTCGGGCTTGTCCGTTACCGGACGATGACCTTCAAAACGCTGGCGAAATCGACCTTCGACACGATTGAGACGACCGCTTCGGTGCTCTTCATCGTCGCGGCGGCCTCGGTCTTCGCATGGCTGCTGACGGTCAGCCAGGCGGCGCAGCTTCTGTCGGCGGCGATCCTGACGATCACCGACAGCAAGTGGATTTTCCTCGTGCTGGTCAATCTCCTGATGCTGTTCGTCGGCTGCTTCCTCGATACGATTGCGGCCATCACCATCCTCGTGCCGATCCTGCTGCCGCTGGTGCTGCAGTTCAATATCGATCCGGTGCATTTCGGTCTCATCATCACGCTCAACCTGATGATAGGCCTGTTGCATCCGCCGCTCGGCATGGTGCTGTTCGTGCTCTCGCGCGTGGCGAAACTCTCCGTCGAACGCACGACCATGGCCATTCTGCCCTGGCTGGTGCCGTTGTTCGTGGCGCTGCTGCTGATCACCTTCGTTCCCGCCATCACGCTGTGGCTGCCGACCGAAATGGGCCTGATCCGCTAACGCCAATATCATCGCCCGCGCGGTTTCCCGCGCGGGCTTCTTCCTCCCATACACATATGAGGGCATCGTCATGCAGACACGCGTGGCACGTCTATACGGCCAGAGGGACATTCGCGTCGAAACGCAGGACCTCATCGAGCCAGGGCCTGGCGAAGTGCTGCTCGCCATGGCGGCGGGCGGCATCTGCGGCTCCGATCTGCATTATTATCAGGATGGCGGCTTCGGTCCGGTCCGGGTGCGCGAGCCGATCATCTGCGGACATGAGGCATCCGGCCATGTGCAGGCGCTGGGAGAGGGTGTCAGCGGGCTTGCCATCGGCCAGCTTGTCGCCGTTAATCCGTCTCAGCCCTGCGGCCATTGCCATTTCTGCCTGAAGGGCCAGCCGATCCATTGCCTTGAAATGCGCTTCATGGGCAGCGCCATGCGCCTGCCGCATGAACAGGGCATGTTCCGCGACCGGCTGGTGGTTCCCGCCAAACAATGCGCGAAATTTTCAGAGGATACCTCACCGGCTGAAGCCGCCTGCACCGAGCCGCTCGCGGTGTGCCTGCATGCCGTGGCCCAGGCCGGCGATCTGGCAGGTGCGAAGGTGCTGGTGACCGGCGCAGGCCCCATCGGCCTCCTGACCATTGCCGCCGCCCGCCACGCCGGAGCAAGCATCGTCGTTGCCACCGACCTTACCGATGCCGCACTTGAACGCGCCCCCGCCATGGGTGCCGACCGCACCATCAATGTCGCGAAAGACGCCGAGGCGCTCATCCCCTATCAGGACAATAAGGGTTATTTCGACGTCATTTTCGATTGCTCCGCAGCCGCTCCAGCACTTCGCACCGCCTTTGCCTGCGTGCGCCCGCGCGGCACCATCGTGCAGGTGGGCGTCACCGGCGACATCACCATTCCGCTCAACGCGCTGGTGGGCAAGGAAATCCTCTGGCGCGGCTCACAGCGTTTCCACGACGAATTCGCCATTGCCGCCGGGCTCATCTCCACCCGCAGGATCGATGTGCGGCCGATTATTTCCCACAGCTTCCCGCTTGGCGAGGCGACAGCTGCATTCGAACAGGCCGGAGACCGCTCTGCCGCCTGCAAGGTGCAGCTGACATTTTCCGCAGACTGATATTTGAGGATTTAAAATGAGACATACATGGCGCTGGTTCGGCCCGGTCGACAAGGTCACGGTTCAGGATGCGGCTCAGGCGGGCGCGGAAGGCATCGTCAGCGCGCTGCATCACATCGCCACTGGCGATGTCTGGCCGGTGGATGAAATCGCCAAACGGCATGAAGCCATCAAGGCCGGTGGGCTTTATTGGGACGTGGTGGAAAGCGTGCCGGTCTCCGAGGATATCAAGGCCCAGACCGGTGACTGGAAAACCCATATAACCAACTGGCAGGAAACGCTGCGCCGACTCTCCGCCTCCGGCATCCGCACCGTCTGCTATAATTTCATGCCGGTGCTGGACTGGACCCGCACCGACCTGCGCTGGGAAACAAGACACGGCGCAAAGGCGATGCGCTTCGACCTTCCCGATTTCGCCGCCTTCGACATTCACATCCTGAAACGTCCAGATGCCAAGGCCGATTATCCGGACTGGCTGGCGGAGGAAGCGGCAAAACGCTTCGCCGACATGCCGGAGACGAAAATCGCCGCCCTCGGGCGTAATATCGGCGCGGGTCTGCCCGGTTCGGCGGATGGTTACACACTTGCCCAGCTTCTGGAAAAACTGCGGTCCTATCACGGCATCAACCGCGAAAGGCTGCAACAGAACCTTATCGACTTTCTCTGCGAGGTGACGCCGGTTGCCGAAGAGGTGGGTATCAACATCTGCGCCCATGGCGACGATCCGCCATGGCCGCTGCTCGGCCTGCCGCGGATTCTCTCCACCGAAGCCGACTACGCCCATATGCTCTCAAAGGTCGATAGCCGCGCCAATGGCGTGACGCTCTGCACAGGTTCGCTGGGCGCGCGGGCGGACAATGACCTGCCCTTCATCGCCAGCCGTTTTGCAGATCGCATTCATTTCGTACATCTGCGCAATGTGACGCGCGACACCGACACCGTGCCCTGCTCTTTCTTCGAGGACGAGCATCTGGAAGGCGGAACCGACATGGTCGCCGTCATCGCCGCACTCCTCACCGAAGAAGCGCGCCGCCGGGCGGAGGGCCGTGAAGACCACACCATTCCGATGCGGCCCGATCACGGCCAGGAAATCCTCGACGACCTGACGCGCGGCGCACAACCCGGTTATCCCGCCATCGGCCGGCTGAAGGGATTGGCTGAGCTGCGTGGCATCGAACGCACGTTATCGCACAGCCGTTTCGGGCTGGCGAAGGGTGATCGCTAAGCGAAAGCGCGGCCGCGTTTGATCGGCTTTCTATCCGTCATTCCGGCCTCGAGCCTGAATCCAGCCGACGCGCGTCCGCGCGGCGAAAAGACTCCTTTCAGCCCAAGGACTTGGGCTGGCTGGATTCCGGCTCAAGGCCGGAATGACGAATGAGAGAACCTGCGGTCAATCGCGCCTTGAACTGAAGCCAAGAAAAAGCCCCAAGCCCGCCGGCGACGACGCCGGCGGCTTTCACGGCGGCGTCCATCAGATGCGGATGGCGGGTGGGCGACAGGAATTGCAGCGCCTCGATGCCGAAAGCCGCCGCAATGCCTGCCACGATGATCGCCAGCCAGTAACGCGGATAGGCGAGCACGAAGGCGGCCGAGCAGAAGGCGAAGGCCGCGGCGCGGTCCAGGCCCACCGTCGTCAGCGTGCGCGGACGAAAGCCGATAGGGCAAACTGTAACGATCACAATCAGCAGAAAAACCGACCAGGCGACATATTTCGGGAGTCTATTTGTCATCATGGCGTCACAATAGAGCGCCGTGCGCGTAAACGGAAGCGGGTCTTTTTCACGCCTTGCCCAATTAATCACACTTTTCGGTCAGATAGTTGAAAAACCAGCTTTCGCTCAGGCCCCACACGGGCTAAGGCAGAAGGCAACCGGGCGAGGATCGCGGCTGATGGCGTTTTCGCTGTCGCCTTTCGGTGCAACGTCACGGTGTCGGGTGGATTTTCCACACAGGATCAGATTTTCAGGGAAGAGCACAATGAGTTTCAAGCCGCACGGCAAACATCTGGTTGCAGGAGAATGGGTCGCAACGGAAGCTAAATTCCGCAGCGAGCCTGCACATGGCGAAGCTTTCGATTTTTCGGTCGGCACCGTCGATCTGGTGAATGCGGCCTGTGAAGCTGCCGAAGAAGCCTTCTGGAGCTACGGTTACACCACCCGCGAAGAGCGCGCCGCATTCCTCGACACCATCGCCGATGAGATCGAAGCCCGCGCCGACGCCATCACCGAAATCGGCTCGTCCGAGACCGGCCTGCCCGCAGGACGTTTGCAGGGCGAACGCGGCCGCACCGTTGGCCAGCTGCGCCTTTTCGCCTCGCACATCCGCAAGGGTGACTATCTCGACCGCCGTCACGACGAGGCGTTGCCGGACCGCCAGCCGCTGCCGCGCCCGGATATCCGCCTGATGCAGCGTCCGATCGGCCCCGTCGCGGTCTTCGGCGCCTCCAACTTCCCGCTCGCCTTCTCCACGGCCGGCGGTGATACCGCTGCCGCTCTGGCAGCCGGCTGCCCGGTCGTCGTCAAAGGCCATTCCGCCCATCCCGGCACCGGCGAAATCGTTGCCGAAGCCGTTCTCGCCGCCGTCAAGAAGCACAATCTGCATCCCGGCGTCTTCTCGCTGATCCAGGGCGGCCGCCGCGATGTCGGTTCCGCGCTCGTGCAGCATCCGCGCATCAAGGCGGTCGGTTTCACCGGTTCGCTCGCTGGCGGCCGCGCGCTGTTCGATCTCTGCGCCCAGCGCCCCGAGCCGATCCCCTTCTTCGGCGAACTCGGTTCCGTGAACCCGATGTTCCTGCTGCCGGAAGCCGTTGCGGCTCGCGGTGAAGCCATTGCCAAGGGCTGGGCGGGCTCGCTCACCATGGGTGCTGGCCAATTCTGCACCAACCCCGGCATCGCCGTCATCCTCTCCGAGCAGGCGGATGCGGTCGCTGAAACCGCACGTGCGGCCCTTTCGGAAGTTGGCCCTCAGGTCATGCTGACCGACGGCATCGCCGCTGCCTATCGGGACGGCCGTGATCGTATCGCTGCCGGCAACGGCGTGCGCGACGTTCTGACCACCACCTGCAACCTGCGCAATGCAACGCCTTACCTGTTCCGCGTTTCGGGCAAGGACTGGGTTGCCAACCATGCGCTTGCTGAAGAAGTCTTCGGACCCCTCGGCCTGATCGTGACGGTTGATAGCACCGAGGAAATGCTGGAAGTTGCCAAGAGCTTCGAAGGCCAGCTGACGGCAACCATGCATCTTGATGCCGGCGACGCCGAACTTGGTCGCAAGCTGCTGCCGATCCTCGAGCGCAAGGCCGGCCGCGTTCTCGCCAACGGTTTCCCAACCGGCGTGGAAGTCTCCGAAGCCATGGTGCATGGCGGCCCTTACCCGGCATCGACGAACTTCGGCGCAACCTCTGTTGGCACGATGTCGATCCGCCGCTTCATGCGCCCGGTTTCCTACCAGAACATTCCTTCGGATGTTCTGCCTGACGATATCCGCTAAAACTGATCGGGGCAGGCGCAGCGCTGCACCTGCCCTTTTTATTCGGCTTTACCGCCCTTCGGGAAATACGGCCTGACGCTGAAGCGTCAACCGCCTCCCCTTCTCCCGCCTCACGGTCCCCATCCAGATTTTTCCGTACCAACACGTCGGCATCGGTTGACATCGCCCCCGCACGTAATGCTAATACGCAATCTCGTAACGTAATAACATTACAATCGTCCTTCAGAACCGATACCGGTTCGTATCCGCACGGGGATGATAACGCCTGGAAGGAACACCATGAAATTTTCCCCTCAACAGCACCTTGGCATGAGCGCGCTTGCCACGTGCCTTGCCCTCACCCTGCCGCTCGCCTCTGGCGTGGCGCAGGCGGAAGAAAGCGGCGACACCGTCAAGGAATGGCGGCTGTTCGTCGCCGATCACAGCCAGCCCGTGGTGCGCGCAATCAATTTCGAAACCGGCAAGGAACTCGGACGCTACGACCTCAAGGGCTATGCGGCGCTGACCGCCAGCGCCTCCGGCAAGACGGTCTTCGCGACGCAATCGGATGCCGACATGGTGCATGTGATCAAGACCGGCATCGTTTTCTCCGATCATGGCGAGCATCGCGATCTGGATGTGGAAGATGCGGCGCTTTTGCCCGTCACCTTCGAAGGCAAGCGCCCTTTCCACGTCGTGCCGCATGATGACCATGCCATTCTTTTTTATGACCGTGGCGGCAAGGCAGAGATCATCGATGAAGCAGCCCTGCTGGACGGCAAGGCCAAGGTCCGCACCGTCGATACGACCGCCCCGCATCACGGCGTGGCGGTGACCATGGGCCGTTACGTTCTGGTTTCCGTACCGAATACCGAGGTCGAAACGAAACCCGATACGCTGCCGCCACGCATCGGGCTGCGTGTTCTCGACAGGGAGGGCAAGCAGGTCGGCGAACAGGCGGCATGCACCGATCTGCATGGCGAGGCAACATCCGCGCGGCTTGTCGCTTTTGGCTGCAAGGAAGGCATTCTCGTTGCCCGCCCCGGCGGCACCGATGGTCCCAAGCTTGAAATGCTGCCCTATCCGGAAGATTTCCCGAAAGCCTATACCGGCACGCTGCTGGGCGGCAAATCCATGCAGTTCTTCCTCGGCAATTACGGTGAGGACAAGGTCGTCCTGATCGATCCTGACAGCAAGGACGCCTTCCGCCTGGTGGAACTGCCGACCCGGCGCGTCGATTTCATCCTCGACCCCGCCAATCCGCGCAATGCCTATATTCTGACGGAAGACGGAGACCTGCATGTGCTTGATGTGCTGGAAGGCGCCATCACCCGCAAGGCGAAGGTGACCGAACCCTACAGCAAGGACGGCCATTGGCGCGATCCGCGCCCACGTCTCGCTGTTGCCGATGGGCAGGTCGCAATCTCCGATCCGCGCCATTCGCTGATCCGCGTGGTGGATGCGGAAAGCCTGACGGAAACCCGCACGGTTGCGGTGGAAGGCCAGCCCTTCTCCATCGTCGCCGTCGGCGGTTCCGGCGCTTCGCACTGATATCCAACAAAAGAAACCCCGTGCGCCTGAAGGACACACGGGGTTTCCTGATTTTGATGGGCCGTATTATCAGGCCGACTGGACAGCCTGTATCTTGTCGATGCCGCCGACAATGCCTGAGAAATCCTGCCAGACGCCCTGCGCGCCCTTGCGCCATTCGTCCAGCGCTTCCGGCTGCAGCACCTTGCCGCCCTTGGAGAGCGCAAGCTCGACGGACTTCACTTCGTCCTCGACGATCAGCTGGTTGAAATATTGCGCGCCTTCGCTCGATGCTTCCAAGAGAACCTTCTTCTCTCCGTCGTCCAGCTGGTTCCAGAAGGGCGCACCGTAATAGACGACGCCTGAAGCCCAGATGTGGCCGGTTTCCGTCAGATAGGGCACGACCTCGTAAAGCTTGAAGCCGGCATAAGCGGACTTGGTGAGATCCATGGCATCAGCCACGCCGGTTGCCAGCGCATTATAGGTCTCGGTGATCGGAATACCGACCGGGGTGGTGCCGAAGGCGCTCCAGAGCTTGGTGTGCAGCGGGCTCTGGATAACGCGGATCTTCTTGCCTTCCAGCTGCTCCGGTCGGGTAACCGGCTCCTTGGTCAGAAGATGGCGAGCGCCGTAATTGATGAAATCGGCTGCGATGAATTGCTGGGCGGCGAGCTTCGTCTTCAGATCAGTGCCAGTCTCGCCCGTAACAACCTTGCGCACATGCTCGGCATCACGGAACAGGAAGGGCAGATCGAGGATCTGCAATTCCGGTACCCAGCCGGAGAGCGAGGAGACGGTGGAAAGGCTCGCCTGAACCGATCCGAGCCGGATATTTTCCGCCACTTCCTTTTCACCGCCCAGCGCGCCGCTCTTGACGATATTGAAACGGAAACGGCCGGGCAGCTTTGCCTCCACCAACTCGCTGATCTTCACCCAGATTTTCGTTTCCGGCTTGTCGTCGGCGAAAAGCGACGCGACGGTGAGGCTGCGGGTTCTGGCATTTGCCGTGCTTACGAAGGCAGGCGCGGCGAGCGTTGCGGCGCCGATGGCGGAGAGTTTGAGGAGATTGCGGCGATCGATAATAGTCATGATTGAAACCCCAAATTTAGAAGAAAATGGCCCAAGCGCACAAAATGGCGAGGGAAACGAGAAGCGAGACGAGATAAGGAACGACGGCCCGGAAAAGTGCTGTCGCCGGAATGCGGGTGACGCCGCTGACCACGAAGATCAGCATGCCGAGCGGTGGCGTCAGGCCATGGATCATCAGATTGACCACGAGGATGACGCCGAAATGGATGGGATCAATGCCGGCGGCCACGGCGGCGGGCAGCAGGATCGGCCCGAACAGCAGGATGGCCGCACCAATGTCCAGCACCAGTCCCACCACGAGCAGGATGAGGTTGGAGAGTAGAAGCACCGCAATCTTGCTGCCACCGAGCAAAGTCACGAAATCCGTGACGAGGCCCGAGACATTGTCAACCGCTAGCAGGAAGGCGAAAGGCCCCGCCGTGCCGATCAGAAGACCGATGGCCGCCGCCTCACCGGCCGACTGCCGGAAGGTCGCGAAAATGCGGCCCGCGCCCAGCCGGTAACCGAAGCCGAGAAGCAGCGTGTAAAGTGCGGCAAGCGCTGCCGCTTCCGTGGTGGTGACGATGCCGATGCGGATGCCGACCACCACGATGACGCCAAGACCGAAGGCCGGTATGGCGGCGATGGCCGAGCGCCAGCGCTCCGCACCCGTCGCGCGTGGCAAGGTATCGACGCTGCGCACGCTGAGATGGATCCCCACCGCAAGGCAGATTGCCATAAGCCCACCCGCGAAGAAGCCGCCAACCAGCAACGAGCCGACCGACAGGTTGGTGGCCGTTGCGAGGATGAGAAAGGCGATGGAAGGCGGAATGACATTGTCCAGCACCGAGGTGGCGGCAATGATCGCACCGGCCTGCGCCGGCGGATAGCCATGTTTCACCAGTTCCGGCTGGAAGGTGGAAGCGCCGAAGGCGGCATTGGCGACCGAAGAGCCGGATGCGCCGGAAAACAGCACGCTGGTCAGAAGCGTCGTCTGCGCCAGCCCTGCCCGTCGGTGCCCGACCATGGAGGCAGCGAAACGGACCAGCTGGTTGGCGACGCCAGATTCCGTCAGCAGGCTTCCGGCCAGCAGGAAGAAGGGAATGGCGAGCAGCAGGAATTTCGACATGCCGGTCACGGTTGACGAAACGATGGCCGGCTCCGGCAAGGTGCTGCCGAAGGCAATCGCCACATAAGCGGCGGCAAGGAAGGCATGGGCAAGCGGCGCAGCGAGCACCAGCCCCACGGCCGCCGTCAGCGCCAGAAACAGGCTCGGCGGCAGGTTCGTATCGACAAAAACTTCCGGCAGGCCGACATAGGCCACAATGGCGATGGCGAGAGATGCGAGAACGGCAAGCGCCTTGCCCTCACTGACACGCTGAAGCGCCAGATAGAGAAGGATAAGCGCGCCGCCCGCGCCGAGAAAGCCGAAACGCACCCATTCCGGCAGACCAAGCGTCGGAGATGTGCCGCCAAGCATCGCCGCGATCTCTACCCCGCCAAAAGCGAGGATGAGTGCTGCGATAAAGGAGAAGGCATCGGCCAGAACTTCGGTCGCCGCGTGAAATCGTTGCGGAAGGAACCGCACGAAGACATCGAGCCGCATGGCGAGCGCACTTTTGAGACTGAGCGGCGCACCGACAGCGATCATGGCCACATGCAGCCAGATGCCGAGGTCTTCCGCGCCAATGAAGCCTGTGTGAAACAGATAACGCAGCGTGACATTGACCAGCACCACCAAGAGCAGCGCCGCAAGGATTGCTGCCGCGACCGCGCCGAGCACCGTGTCCAGAACGGCGAGCACCCGCTCGGCCACGCGTTGCGGGCCGATGCGTCTTTGTGCGATTGTCGTAGCCGGACTTGCCGTCATGTCTTTCTTCTCCACTCCCGAAGCCATGCTCAGGAGGCCTTGGCCGAGAGATCGCGGTCGAACAAAGTCGACCATGTGAATTGTTTTGCCGCCGAGACCTCACGCGATACGTCGAGCCGCGGCAGAACCTTTTCGCCGAAGCGGAACGCCTCTTCCAGCAATGGCATGCCGGAAAGGATGAAGGTATTCACGCCCGCCTCCTTATAGGCCTCCAGCGTGCGGATAACAGTATCCGGCGAACCGACAATCGCGGTTCCCGGTCCCGGCCGCACAAGGCCAATGCCGGCCCAGAGGTTGGGCGCGATTTCAAGATCGCGCAGGTTCTCCGGTTTCTGTCCGCCGTGCATCGCCGTCATTCGCTGCTGGCCGACGGAATCGGTCTTGCCGACGAAACGCTGGTTGGCGGCAATGGCACGCTCATCCATGCGCCCGTAGAGATCAGCGGCGGCGGCCCATGCCTCTTCATCCGTATCGCGCACGATGACATAAAGGCGAATGCCGTATTCCAGTTCGCGACCGAGCTTTTCCGCGCGGGCCTTGACCAGATCGACCTTCGCGCCGATCTGATTCGGGGTTTCCCCCCAGGAAAGATAGGTCTCGACATGTTTGGCCGCGACGTCGATGGCCTTGTCCGAGGAACCGCCGAACCACAAAGGCGGCGGCTCGATGCCCTGCCCGACCGGGAGGGCGAGCTTTGCGCCCTCCGTCTGGAAATGCCGCCCCTTGAAATCGACTGTTTCGCCGGCAAAAAGGCGGTGCCAGATTTGCAGATATTCATCCGCCATATCGTAACGCTCGTCATGCGGCATCGTCATGCCGTATGCGCCGAGCATCTTGGCATCGCCCGACACGACATTTATCAGCAGGCGGCCCCGCGAAAACTCCTGAAGCGTCGCCGCCATCTTGGCGAGCAGCGTCGGCGCGACAAGGCCCGGATGAATGGCGACCAGAAACTTCAGCCGCTCGGTATAGGAAAGCAGCGCGCCCGCCAGAACCCAGACATCATGCGCGCCGGTGGCAAACAGCGCACCGGTGTAACCCAGCTGGTCGTAAGCGAGCGCCAGCTGTTTGTAATAACCGAGATCGACCTTGCGGGACCCTTCCGGCTGCCAGGGATAGGCACCATCGGGTGCGCACATGTACCAGAAAACATTCATCTGCCGCCTCCCGTGCTGGCTGATTGCCCGGTCAGAACCGGTAAAGAGAAATGACCGTGCCTGTAAAGCGTATCGGCCTCCTCCTGCTGTTCGGCAAGGATATTTTCGGCAGCGGCCACGACGGAAAGGTCTCGCGACCTCAGTACCTTGGCCCAGGACTGTGCATCACCTTCGCTGCCTGTTTCGGCGGCGAGAAGGGCAGCGGCTTTGTCGATATCCGCCATCACGGCCCGGCCGACGCGATCCAGTTCGGCCGCAATTGCCTGCCCTGTCTCGCCCGCTATGTTGTGGCGCGCAAGCGTCCAGAATAGCGAACGGTTGGGAATGGTGGAGCCGCAACGGACAAGAAGGTTGATCTCCTCATGGGTCAGAGCCTTTTCCAGCCGCGGCGACATCGTCACCCAGGCATCGACACGGCCTTCCACGAGATCGCGCAGGCTATCGCTGTCGCCGCTTTCAATACGGGTCACATCCGCAAGGCCAAGCCCCGCGCCTTCCAGACTGCGCGCCAGAAGATAGGTGTGAAACGATCCATCGATCAGCGAAATGCGCTTTCCCGAGAGATCAGCGGCTGAGCGGATCGGGCTATCCCGCCGCACGAGGATTGCGCCATTTGCAGGCCTCGGTGCGGAAGCAGCGATATAGACCGCTGAAAGCCCGCGCGCATCCGCCTCTATGGGCGGTGTCGAGCCGGTACCACCGAAATGGATGTCGCCCTTTTCCAGCAGAGCTGCCGTATCGCGGCCTTCACGATAGGCCACGAATTCCGGATCGAATTCTTCAAAGGCGCCGGGCCAGAGCCGGGCGAGACGTAAATGCAGATTGTTGGGATGAACCCCGATTTTCATGTCGACACCTCATTTCCCATTCAATCTACTTTTTTATAGAATGTTTTCGAGAAACGTTTTGGCGATCCTCGGCCGGAAAGCGAAAGAGAAATCTACCAATCCTGTAGATTTTGAAAAATGCCAGACAGCGCTGAGATGAGGCTCTTCAAGCCATTGAAATTTTTCGCCATACAATCTACTTTTTTGTAGTTTGAAAAATGGGCCTGTAGTCGTGACGAAACCGGTTTCCAATCTCATCTGCCGCAGCGTGGTGGAAGCGAGCGAGCTTTTGAAGCTTGTCGCCAACGCCAATCGTCTGGCCATCGTCTGTTATCTAATGGAAACGGAAGCCTCCGTTTCCGCGCTGGAATATGAACTCGGTATCCAGCAACCCACGCTTTCGCAGCAGCTTGCCGAATTGCGTGACGCCGGTGTGATCGAAGGCTCACGGGAAGGCAAGGCGGTGATCTATCGTGTCACCGATCCGCGTATCGTCCAGCTGGTTTTGACATTGCGCGGTCTTTACACGGAGCTTTCCGATGTGACCGGCAAGAAAGGCAGACGGGCACTGCCGCTGGATGAGGCAATGTTCGACTAGCATGATCGACCTTTACACCTGGATCACGCCCAACGGCCTTAAAATCTCGATTGCGCTGGAAGAACTGGGCCTGCCCTATACCAGCCACGCCATCGACATCGAAAAAGGCGAGCAATTTGCCGCGGATTACGTCCGCATCAATCCCGGCTCGAAAATCCCTGCGATCGTCGACGATGAAAACGGCACCGTCCTGACGGAATCGAACGCGATCCTCATCTATCTCGCCGAAAAGGTAGGCCGGCTTCTGCCCGCCTCCGCGACAGAGCGACTGGTCGTCACAGAATGGCTGATGTGGCAGGCCGCCAATTTCGGCCCGACGCTCGGTTATGCCCATTATTTCCTGACCTACCATGCCGGACAGGCCCCCTTTGCCGAGACACGTTTCGCGGCGGATGTGGCGCGGCTTTACCGGACATTGAACGACCGCTTGAGCGAGCGGGAATTCGTGGCCAGCGATTTTTCAATAGCCGATATCGCCATCTGGCCATGGGTCTCACGTTTCGCGCGCCACAAAATCAATCTCGATGATTTTCCGGCGGTACAGCGGTGGTATCGCCAGCTTGGACAGCAGGAAAGTTTTCAGCGCGGTTATCGCGTACCCTTCGCAACGTCGGACGTACCCGGAATCTAACAGGCGACGAGGTGGCCGGGCGAAACCTCGCGATATTCACGCGGCTTGACGGCATAATCAACGGCGCGGATAGGGCTTTTCAGCTCGTCATTCGCAGCACCGCGCCTTGTGTTGCGGCGATCCGGGTCTGGCACCGGAACGGCCGCCATCAGCTTGCGGGTATAGTCATGCTGCGGATTGTCGAAGACAGCCGCACGCGGGCCGATTTCGACGATCTCGCCGAGATACATCACCGCAACCCGGTGGCTGACGCGTTCCACCACCGCCATATCATGGCTGATAAACAGAAAGGCAAGGTCGAGGCTCTGTTGCAGGTCCAGCATCAGGTTGATGACCTGCGCCTTGATGGAAACATCCAGCGCCGAAACGCTTTCATCCGCGACAATCACCTTGGGCTGGAGCGCCAAGGCACGGGCGATGCAGATGCGCTGGCGCTGACCACCGGAAAATTCATGCGGGTAACGCGACGCCATGTCCGGTGAGAGGCCGACCTTTTTGAGCATGTCGGCCACCACATCCTTCGCCTCGCGGGCGCTTCCCATGCGGTGTTCCAGAAAAGGTTCGGCAATCGCCGCGCCCACCGTCATACGCGGATTGAGCGAGGCGAAAGGGTCCTGAAAGATCATCTGAACCGTCTTGCGCATGTCCCGCATGCCCGTCTTGTCGAGTGCGAGAATGTTTTCGCCGTTGACCACAACCGAACCGGCATCCGGCTCGATCAGCCGCATGATGGCGCGTCCGGTGGTGGATTTGCCGCAGCCACTTTCGCCCACCAATGACAATGTTTCACCGGCCCTGAGATCGAAAGACACGTTTTCCACCGCATGGACCCGGCCGCTGAGACGCCCCAGAAGACCGGAGTGAATATCGAAGCGCTTGGTCAGTCCCTCCACCTTGAGCACGGGCTGTGCGGCTGCGTCAACGGTATCGGCCGGACGCGCCGGCTCCTGCGTTTCCCCCGTGGTGGTGTTGACGATGGGAAAACGGAGCGGTCTTTCCTCGCCTTTCATCGACCCCAGAACCGGAACGGCGGACAAAAGTGCGCGCGTATAGGGATGTTTACCGCGGTGGAAGATATCCGCAGTCGCACCGACTTCCACCTGCTCGCCGCGATACATGACGACCGTGCGGTCGGCGATTTCGGCCACCACACCCATGTCATGGGTGATGAAGAGGACTGAGGTGCCCTCCTCTTCCTGCAGCGTCTTGATGAGGTCGAGAATCTGGCCCTGAATGGTCACATCAAGCGCCGTCGTCGGCTCGTCGGCGATCAGGAGCTTCGGCCGGGAAGCGAGCGCCATGGCGATCATCACGCGCTGGCGCATGCCGCCGGAAAAGCGATGCGGATATTCATCGAAGCGCGAGGCGGCGGAGGGTATACGGACCTTTTCCAGCAGGCGGATCGTCTCCGCCCGCGCATAGGCTTTCGACATCGGCTGATGGCACAGCAGGGCTTCGGAAATCTGGTCGCCGATGGTGAAAAGCGGATTAAGGCTGGTCATCGGCTCCTGAAAGATCATCGCCACTTTATTGCCCCGCACCCGCCGCATGGCGTCTTCGGAAAGGGACAGCAGGTTGCGACCGCCGAGCAGAATTTCACCCTGAACCCTGCTGCTTTCCCGATCCAGCAACCGCATGATGGAAAGCGAGGTAACGCTTTTGCCGGAACCGCTTTCGCCGACGATCGCGACCGTCTCCCCCGGTCCGACATCGAAGGAAATATCACGCACCACCGGCTTCCAGCCGCCATCCACGTGAAAGGACGTGGTGAGATTGCGGACGGAAAGCACGGCATCTTCGGCACGGAGCGGTGCTGACTGCGGCATGGTCATGATCGTTCCCTTCTTTTCTTCTCATTTGAACTCAGGCAGGGCGTCGCCGCCTGTTTCTTCTCCCCAAGGGGGAGAAGGTGGCCCGAAGGGTCGGATGAGGGGGCAACGCCAGCGATAGACCGCACCCTTGCCCCCTCATCCCGCTGCCGCGGACTTCTCCCCCTCGGGGAGAAGAAACTCATGGCACCCGCTCGTTCCATATGCAGTCGTTACTTAGTCCGGCCAGCGCAGCATGCTGTCGAAACGGTGGCGGCTGCGGTCCTCGAACGGTGTTGCAATCACCTCGTTGGAGGCGCGCGCCTTGTCCAGCTCCTCGGCCAGCCGGGAAGCCACAATGGTTTCCTGGCCGGGATGCAGGTTGCAGGGGTCGAGATAGAAATAGCGGTGCTCCACCTCGTGGTCGCGGACAATGATCGGCGGGCTGCCTTTGGCGAGCGCCGTCGTCAGGTCCCAGGCGGTGATATGCGCTTCCTCGGCATCGATGATGACACGCAGACGGTCGAGCGGGTTGTTGGTCGGGTCGGGCTCGATCAGCGCCGTCACGCCCGGGCGTCCGTCCAGCGTCTTTTTCCAGAGGTTGAGGTAGCCGGTTTCACGCTCGCGAATGCCGGCATGGTCGCGCTTTTCCCAGGCTTCCAGCGCAGCCATCACGCCATAGATGCTTTCCTTGCCGACCTTCATGCCGCGGCCGACGCCCATATTCTGCAGGAAGGCGCTGCGCACCAGCTCCTTTTTGCCGGCGACGATGCCGGAAGTCGGGCCACCGAGGAACTTGTGGCCGGAATAAAGCACCACATCCGCGCCCGTCGCCAGAAACAGCTTCAGATCATATTCGGAAGCCGCGTCGACGATGACAGGCACGCCCCTGGCATGGGCGATCTCGACGAATTCGGAAAGATGCAGCAGGCCATAATCCACCACATGGTGCGAGACGACATAGACCGCTGCCGCCGTCTTTTCGGTGATGGCGTTTTCCATATGGAAACGATGGGTCGATGTTGCCTGCCCGATCAGCACCACCTTGCCGCCGCCGAGACGGATTGCCTGATCCACCGGCGCGCCATAGCTCACCACATGACCCATCTGCACCAGAACCTCGTTCTTTTCCGGGGTCACATCGGGAAGCTTTTCGATGGCCAGCAGATTATTGCCTGTGATCGCGCCCGCCACCGCAAGGCTTATGCCCGAGGAGCAGGAGGCCGTGACGAAACCGGCCTCGCCGCCCGTCAGCCTCGATATCACCGCGCTTGCCTTGCGTTGCAGATCGTTGATCTCGACGAATTGCGGCAGGATGGCCGCCATGGCCTCGACCGCTTCCGGAACGACGATAGAAGCGCCGAGCGAGGTCATGGTGCCCGAGACGTTGATGACCGGGCGAAGGCCGATCCTGCTTCTGATATCCTCGGTCATGTCTTTCTCCTGTCCTTGCGATGCGATGGGCATCGACATATATGCCATAATAATGTAATAGCCTCTCAAAATTCATGAGGAGCCAAAATTGGACGCCCATAAACTGGACGAAACGCCTTCAACCGCCCTGTCCGACGCCGCCGAAAACGCGGACGCGAAGGCGGCCAAGCGCTCGCGCGTCAGCGGTATCGACCGCGCCCTTCAGGTTATTGATTACCTTTATGAAACCGGATCGCCAGCGGGCGCTTACGCTATTGCCAAGGCCATCAAGGCGCCGCTTTCCACCGTCTATGTGATCATTGACGATCTCGTCGAAAAGAACATGCTGGCGCGCAATGCCGATAGCAACATCTGGCTCGGCGCGCGGCTTTACCATTATGGCCTTGCTTATGCCCGCTCGCTGGATTTCATGGGTGTCGCCACCCACGAAATGCACGATCTGTGCCGCCACGCCGGCGAGACCGTTCAGCTTTGCGGCCGCGACGGCGACCATATGCTGGTGCTGGCCATGGCCGACGGTCCGAGCCATTTTCAGGTCGCCTCGCGCGTCGGCACCCGCGTTCCCTTGAACTGGACGGCATCCGGACGCCTGCTCGTCGGGCATCTTCCGGAGGCCGAACGCGTCGAGCTTTTCCGCCGTTGCGCCCGCACTTCTCCCACGGGCCGTGCGGAAATCAACCCGGAGACCCTGTCGCAATCGGCAGGCGCCGCCTTCCATGACCGGCTGTCGATACAGGTCGCCGAATCCGACTACGCCGTCGCCTGCATCGCCTCGCCGATCTGCGACAACAGGGGCGAATGCGTGGCGACAATTTCCATCGTGCTGCCGGAGCAGAAGGTACTGGCGGACGAGAACCATTATACCGAACAGGTCAGGGTCTCGGCGGAACGGATCGAAAAGCTGATGGGCTGGCGCAACCATTGAACGGCCTCAATCTTTGAGTGCGACGATGGCTTCAATCTCAACGGTGATGTTGCCCGGCAGTGAGCCGAAACCAACGGCGGAGCGGGCGTGCTGTCCCGCATCGCCGAACACATCGATGAAAAGATCGGAACAGCCATTGATGACGCTCGGGTGATCGCGGAAATCGCTGACGGCATTGACCATGCCGAGCAGCTTGACCACCTTTTTCACCCGCGACAGGTCCCCCAGCGCCTCATGCATGACGGCAAGCAGGTTGATGCCGGTGAGCCGCGCATGGTTATAGGCCTCTTCCAGCCCGATTTCCGCGCCCACCTTGCCGGCGTAAAGATGGCCGTTTTCCTCCCGCGGCCCCTGACCCGAAAGATAAAGCATGTTGCCTTCCACCACATGGGTGACGAAATTGGCGATCGGCGGCGGCGGCGGCGGCAGGGAGATGCCGAGCGCGGCGAGCCGGTCATAGGGCGAATGACGCCCCTCTGCCTCAAGCGAAGACTGTTTCACGCGAATTCCTCATAATACAGGGACGGGTATCCCTTAATCTCTGCGGAAGACGGAGGGGATTGCCCTCCTCCGCCTTGTCCATTTGGGTTCAGCGCCAGGAATAACCATGGCTGTGGCGCACGAGCTTGCGCGCCCTTGGAATGTAACGGCTGGCAGCAATCGCCTCCGCGCCGATGACCGCGTAACGCGGCTCGAACAGGCGCTTCAGGCGCGAGACGTCGCCATTGGAATCGGTCGCTTCCAGATCGGCGTCGACAAGATCGAAAATCGTGAAATCAGCTTGGCTGCCGACATCGAGGCGATTTTCCATATCGAGGCGGATAATGGAGGCCGGGTTGCGGGTGACGGCCTCAACGACGTTTTCGAAAGGCATATCAACCGACAGCAGCTTCGACATGGTCGTCGCCAGATCCCAGACCGGGAAATTCATCGAATGGCCATGCAAGTCCGTCGAGATCGAGAAGGGTAGCAGGCCGCGTGCAATTGCCGCTTCCGCCACCTTGAAGGAGAAGGAGGCGCCGCCATGGCCGATATCCAGCCGAATGCCTTCGCCCGCACAGCGTTCGGCAAGGTTGAACAGGTCCTCGTCTTCCATGATGCTGGAACCCGATTTGCCATTGAAGCAATGGGTCACGACATCGCCGGGGCCGAGAATTTCCAACACCTCGTCGTAAAGTGCGGGCGGTTCGCCCACATGCACCATCATCGGCACTTTCAGTATCTTGGCGATCTTCTTGCCGAGCTTGACCGGCGTAACACCCCAGGAACCGGTGATGACATGGCTCGCCCGCACCTTGAGGCCGACAATATGTTCGCTGTTTTCGGCGTAACATTCGAGGATACGATCGAGATCGATATCCTTGATGTCGCGCAGTTCCGGCACCCGGTTACAGGCGACGAGCCCGATGGAACCGAGATTGAGGAAGGCCTTGATGCGCTCTCTCGAGGGCTCGATGATATATTCACGGAAACCGTGGAAATTCGCCTCACCCGCCGAACCGGCATCCACCAGCGTGGTCACGCCGCGCTCGGCCCCGCATTCCGAGGGGCGGATGGAGATATCGGTGCCGCCATGCCAGATATGCACATGCAGATCCACCCAGCCGGGCGAGACGAAGGCACCCTTGGCATCAATACGCTGCGCATCAACGGGCGCTTGAATGGCAGGCCCAACCGCGGCGATCTTGCCATCGCCGCCGATCAGAATATCGGTCGAAACCTGTGGAGCACCCTTTCCGAAACCGACGGGTTTGACATTGGTGAGAAGAATGGGAGCTTGAAGAGGCGTTTTCGCCTGTTCACCGGACGTCATATTACAAATCCCTTCGCAGTCTTGGGTCGAGCATGTCCCGCAGCCCGTCACCGACCATTTGCAGCGACAGCACGGAAAGAATGATGGCAAAGCCGGGGAAATAGGTCATCCAGTCGGCCTGGCCGATATATTGGCGACCGGCGGAGATCATGGTTCCCCAGGTCGGAATTTCGGGGCTGACACCGAGCCCCAGAAACGACAGGCCGGCCTCGGCCAGCATGGCGCTGGCAAAGAGGAAGGTGCATTGAACGAGGATCGGCGAGACCAGATTGCGCAGCACATGCCGCGTCATGATGTGGAAGGTGGAGATGCCGAGCGCCTTCGCCGCCTCCACATAGGGCAATTCGCGGATCACCAGGGTCGAGGCGCGCACGATGCGGGCAAGGCGCGGCGAATAGACCACGGCAAGCGCGATGATCACCGTCGTCAGCGACGGACCGAGCGCGGCGACCAGCGCGATGGCGAGCAGAATATCAGGGAAGGCCATCATTGCGTCGATCAGCCGCGCAATCGGCGTATCCAATTTCTGGAAGAAGCCGGCAAGCAGGCCGAGGGTGATGCCGATCAGCGCCGAAAGCGCCACCACGGCTGCGCCGACCAGAAGCGACAGCCTTCCGGCATAGATGGTGCGCGAGAAGACGTCGCGACCGAACTCATCGGTGCCGAACCAGTAAAGCTCGCTTGGCGGCTTCAGGCGGTTCACGATCGACAGTTTCGATGGCGAATAGGGCGCAATCATCGGCGCGAAAACCGCGAGCAGCACGAAGACGAGCAGCACAATGAGACCGGCAGCGACCGTCTTACGCTTCAGGAGACGCCGAATGAAAAGGACGGTCGGGTTGCGTGCCGGCGGGGCGGTGGAAACAATATCGGCCATCAGTAACGAACCCTCGGATCGACCAGCAGATAGAGCATGTCGATTGCAAAATTGATGAGCACGTAAAGCCCGGCGATGACGAGAAGCGCGCCCTGAATGACCGGATAATCGCGCCTGAGAACGGCCGAGACGACGAGATTGCCGACGCCCGGCAGACCGAAGACGGTTTCCGTGACGACCGCGCCGGAAATCAGCACGGCGGCGGTGAGCCCGAGCACGGTGAGGATGGGGATAAGCGCGTTTTTCAACGCATGTTTCATCACCACCCGGCGCTCCTTGACGCCCTTGGCACGGGCGGTGCGGACATAGTCGTCACCTAAAACATCCAGCATCGAGGCGCGGGTGAAGCGCAGGATGAGGGCGGAGGAGACGAGGCCGAGCGCGATTGCCGGCAGGGTCAGGTGATACATGCGCTCGAAGAAGCTTGCGCCCGGACCGCCATAACCCGATACCGGGAACATATCGAGCCGGACGGCGAAGACCTGCATGAGGATGAGGCCGAGCCAGAAGCTCGGAATGCTCGCCGCCAGCATCGCCACCGTCGTCGCTGCCTGATCGACAAAAGAGCCACGCCGGTAAGCGGCATAGATACCGATGGGAAGCGCGATGACGCTGGCGATCAGCAGCGAAAAAATCGTCAGGAAAAAGGTCGGTTCGGCCCGGTCCAGCAGGGCTGATCCCACCGGCATATTGAGGAAGATAGACTGGCCGAGATCGCCCTTCAGCAATTGCCCGATATAATAGACATATTGCACGCCGAGCGACTGATCGAGGCCGAGCCGGCCGCGCAGCTCCGCAATATCCTGCGCCGAGGCATCCGGCCCCAGCATCACGGCCGCCGGATCTCCGGGCGTGACGCGCAGGATGACGAAAACGATGGTGACGACGAGGAACATCACCACGATCATTCCCGCAAGTCTCTGGAAAATATACCGTATCACGTATGAAGGCTCCGAAGCGCGTGATTGCCGCTATCAGGCGACGGTTGAACCGGGTTGCTTAAAGATCGACTGCTCACTTCCGTCATGCCGGACTTGATCCGGCATCCAGCCACCACGCGTCCGCGTGGTGAAAAGGTCTCTTGCGATCAAGGACTTGATCGCGCTGGACCCCGGCTCGAGGCCGGGGTGACGACGTGCGGTGCAGGCCTTATTTTGTAACCGATGCATTCCAGAAGTAAGGCCATGGAGCCGGATCGACGCCTTCCAGCTTGTTGGACTTGGCCGCCACGGCATTGAAGTCGCCGATCTTGATGAGCGGCAGCTCGGCATAGATCGTCTTCTGCACATTGGCCCAGAGCGCGATGCGCTTGTCCGGATCGGCTTCCGAGGTGAAAGCGTCAACCGCCGCCTTGCGCGCCGGCGTATCCCACCAGCCTGGCGAGCCGGTGGAGAGCGCACCGATCAGCGCCGGCTCCGGCAGGAAGGGGCTATGGGTGATGTAGATATCCCAGAGCTTCGGGTCGGCGCGGCGCTGCGTCAGCGTCGCCCAGTCCACAACCTGCATATCCACCTTGAAACCGGCAAGCTTCAGATATTCGGCAGCGACCTGCGCCATCTTATAGTGGAACTCATACTGGCGGCTGGTGAGGATGCGCAGCGGTTCGCCGTTGTAGCCGGCCGCCTTCAGCTTTTCGGCGGCGGCTTCCGGATTGCCGAGATTGTAATTGCCCTCGACGCCCTCTTCCGAATGCCAGGAGAAATTATCGGGATAATAGGCGCCATCGAGCGCATAGAAATCCGTGCTGCCGAAAGCGGCCGCCAGCATGTCTTCCATGTTCAGCGCTTCGGTAACCGCCTTGCGGACCTCCAGCTTGGAAGAAAGCCCCTCCTTCGTGTTGAACACGAAGACCGGATAACCGAAAGGCTTCAGCATCAAAGGCTGGGAGGCAGACGACGACTTCACCTTGTCGAAGGATTCCACCGGAATGGAATCGACGTAATCATATTGCCCGGAAACGGCGGCTTCGACGCGAGTATTCGGATCGGGCACCGGAACGAAGCGGATTTCATCGAGATATTGATGGCGAGCGCCACCATAACCGTCGCTTTCGCCATCGCGGGACTTGTAGCCATCGAAACGGACGAGCTGGATATACTGGTCGGCCTTGCGTTCCTTCAGCATATAGGGCCCGGTGCCGATGAATTCGGCCATCGGCTCGGCCTGCTTTTCAGCGGGCAGGATGATCGCTGCGGAATTGTTGAAAGCGAGAAGCGAAGCGAGCGGCGCATAGGGCTGCTTGAGGGCGATCGTCACCGTTCCGGCATCCGGCGCGGAGATATTCTCGATAAAGCCGGCGGCCTGCTTGCCGCGCGAGGCGATCTTCATCCAGCGGCCGAGCGAGGCGACGACATCTTCGGACGTCATGTCGCTGCCGTCATGGAACTTGATGCCCTGCCTGAGCCTGATCGTGTAGGTTTTGCCGTCCGCACTGATCTCGGGCAAGCTTTCCGCCAGAAGCGGTGTCACCTTCCAGCCCTTGTCGAAGGTATAGAGCGTTTCGAAAATATGCTGCGTGACGATGCCGACGAGATCGGCAGTAGACGCCATGGGATCGAGGGTCGGCGGCTCGCCGATCGTGGCGACATTGATAACGCCGCCCTTCTCCGCAGCCATCATTACACCGGGTGCAAGCAGCAAAGCGGCGGTGGCGAGAAATGCAAGTTTACGTCTCATGGTCAAGCTCCCAGCTCTTATGTGTTCCATTATTATGTTATATGCATCTTTATAACAGAATATCTCGATAAGACGCCTTGTCAATGACAATGCGGCGCGATGATGGGTTTCCATGATCGGCGAAACGCAAGACAAGTCTTCAGGAGAGGTGGCAGCACCGTTTAAGGCAATGAAAAAACGGGAGTTTCGCCAAAAATACGGCGCGCGGTGATATCCATCTCTTCCGGCTGGGAGAGAGGGAATGACGACCGTCGTCTAACTGCAAAGGAAGAAAGGGAATTAAGAAGGTTGGATATTTCGCATTTGCGAACAAAGTGCTATTAAAGAGCGGACTAACGCTAGGCCACCACAGACATACCCGCATATTCTTATTAATCGTTACGCCATTTGACGCCGTCAGCCGTATTTTCAAGGGCTGCAGACAGACCTGATATTCTACACCGCCCAACTTCATTCCAGGGCGGAACATAAATTTTTATTACGTTGAAATTATTGAGGAAATTATGAAGACGGCAATCGTGCATGACTGGCTCACCGACAGAGGCGGGGCCGAAAAAGTACTTCACAACCTTCTTGAAATTTATCCTCATGCGGATCTGTACTGCCTTGTCGATTTCATGAGCGAGCGCGACCGGGGGTTTCTCGGCGGCCGTCCCGTCAACACCTCCTTCATCCAGAAGCTGCCTTTCGCCCGGAAAAAATACCGCTCCTATCTACCGCTGATGCCGCTCGCCATCGAGCAGTTCGATCTGAGCGGTTACGATCTGGTGATTTCTTCGAGCTATGCGGTCGCAAAGGGCGTCATCACCGGCCCGGGCCAGTTTCACGTCTCCTATATCCATAGCCCCATCCGCTACGCCTGGGACCTCCAGCACCAGTATCTCAAGGAAACCAGACTGACGCGCGGCTTCACCTCATGGATCGCGCGCGCCATTCTTCACTATATCCGCATGTGGGACATCCGCACCGCCAACGGCGTCGACCTGATGACGGTCAACTCCAAATTCATCCGTAACCGGGTGCGCAAGTGTTATGGCCGCGATTCCACTGTGATCTATCCGCCGGTGGACACGTCCCATCTTTCCCCGTCCGAGCTTAAGGGTGACTATTTCGTCACGGCATCGCGGCTGGTGCCCTACAAGAAGGTTCACCTGATCGTGGAAGCCTTTGCAAAGATGCCCGACAAACGGCTGGTCGTCATCGGCGACGGGCCGGACATGAAACGCATCCGCGAAATCGCCACGCCGAATGTCGAAATTCTCGGTTTCGTCGGCAATGACGAGCTTCACAAATACATGGCCGAGGCCAAGGCCTTTGTTTTTGCGGCAGAAGACGATTTCGGCATCGTGCCCGTCGAATCCCAGGCGCTCGGCACACCGGTCATCGCCTATGGTAAGGGCGGCGTACTGGAAACCGTCGTTCCGCTCGGCGCCTCCAACCATCCGACCGGCCTTTATTTCGGTGAGCAGACACCGGAGGCAATCTGCGCCGCCGTGCAGGAATTCGTCGACAATTCCGACCGCTTCGACAAGAACGCCTGCATCAACAATGCCGCCCGCTTCTCACGCGAGCGTTTCCTGCGTGAATTCGCGGACACGGTGAATTTCGCACTGGCTGAGCGGGCGTGACAGGCACATAAAAACATTTATAAAACAATTGATTAGTCTTCGCGTCAGTCAACGACAAAAGAAACCGTGCAAGCGTGACAAAACTGCACTAGCGCAATGCAGCGATCAAAGAGATTATGGCATCCAACTGAATATTGAAGCGCAACAATACTGACACCATCAGGGGATTCAAACATCGTGCCTCGCCCGGAATTTTTCGGCGCAGTTGAGCGATGATGAACTTGAAGCATTGTCTGAAATTGGGCATATGCCTGATAGGGGACGTAAACATCCCGGGATGCGATTCCGCTGAACGGATGTAATGCCGGTTTGGATTTCCTTTACCGGTGTCATTTATGAAGTGCTTATTTTTAAAAACTTATACGATGTCCGAATTATTTCTGCTTTTCGGACGGCATTCATTTCGAGGACCAAATGCGTTTATTGAATGTTTCGATTCTGCTTGCCTCTGCAGCACTGGCGGGTTGCACGGTTACTGCGGCCTCCGGCCCCGATGCAGCCTCGATCGAATCTAACGCTTCCGTGAAATTCGCGTCCAAGGACAAGCAGAAAACCGCCGGTGTCGACTACGCGCTGCTCGACATCAACAGCTCCGTCCTCAATTACGTCGGCGACACCACAACCACCACCCTGCTCGGCAGTTTCGGCGGCGGCAAGGGCGGTGTTCCGGCGCTGCCGATGGGTGTCGGCGACGTGGTGCAAGTCGCGATCTTTGAAAGCCAGGCCGGCGGCCTGTTCATTCCGAACGACGCGGGCAGCCGTCCCGGAAACTTCATCAGCCTGCCGAACCAGACCGTGGACCGGGAAGGCAATATCAGCGTTCCCTATGCGGGCAAGATTCGCGCCACCGGCCGCAACGTCGAGGATGTGCAGAGCGAAATCGAGGAACGGCTCGCCAACCGCGCCATCGAGCCGCAGGTTCTTATCACCAAGATTTCCAGCCGCTCCGCACAGGCTTCCGTGCTGGGCGATGTCAAGGAACCGACGAAGGTTCAGCTTTCGGAAGCGGGCGATCGGGTTCTCGACGTCATCTCCTATGCAAAGGGCCTCAGCGCCCCGAATATCGAATCCTATGTCACGTTGATCCGTCGCGGCAAGACCGCCCGCGTCAACTACAACCACCTCGTCAGCACGCCGTCCGAAAACATCTATGTGGTTCCGGGCGACACGATCATGGTGGAGCGTGAGCGCCGCACTTATCTTGCTTTCGGCGCTTCGGGCCTCAACGGACGTTTCGAGTTCGAGGATGCCGATCTCAAGCTTTCGGATGCACTCGGCAAAGCGGGCGGACTGCTCGATTCCCGTGCCGACCCGGCTCAGGTCTATGTTTATCGTATCGTCAAGCGCGATCTTCTCGTGAAGCTCGGCATCAATACGTCGAAGTTCCCCGGACAGGACGTTCCGGTCATTTTCCGCGCCAATCTGCGCGATCCGTCGACCTTCTTCGCCGCTACGAAGTTCCCGATGCAGGATCGCGACATCATCTATGTCACCAACTCGCAGGCCACCGAACTTTACAAGTTCCTGGATCTCGTCGGCTCCGTACCGGCAACGACCGGCAATGTCGCCGAGGACGTGCTGGCGACCCGCAACGCCATCCGGGCCTTCTAATCGGCGGCTTCTCGCCGTTCATACCAAAGCCGCCACGGAAACGAGGCGGCTTTTTCTTTGGCCGGAACCAGCGGCGAAGAGAAACATGGTCAAGCATTGACTGGGGCATGAACCGAAACCGTCTGCCTCCTGAAAGGCAAGCGATATAGCGACGGTCATTGTCGCCGCCATTACAAAAGTTTAAGGTGATTTCGCAGCGCATTGGGTGTCTTGTGGGGGAAAGCTGCTCCCAAGGCTTACCGCACATGTTCGGGAAACATGTATCGCTCTCATTACGCGGAATCGTCAGATGAAACGTTTCTGGACCGCTCTCAGCGTTCTTGCCATCGCAGCCGCCGGTGCCTGGTATTTCAAGGATCGCCTGCCGCTCGATCAAGTCCCCTATATCAAGCAATTCGCCAGCGTGTCTCCCAGGGCCGACGCCGAAACGGCGACGCAGTCCTCCCAAAGCAGCCAACCAGCCCGGCAGCAGGGACAAAAACAGGGTGGAGGGCGGCGCAATGGCGGGCCACCCACCGTCAGCACCATCGCCGTCGGCAAGGCGACGTTGCCAATGGATGCAACGGCGACGGGCTGGGCGGTTGCGGCCGACATTACCAATATCGCGCCGCTTCAGGCCGGCCTCGTCATGGAAATCGAGGCGAAGGACGGTCAGCATATCAAGGCGGGCGACCTTATCCTCAAGATGGACGACCGCATCGCCCGCGCCGCTGTCGACAAGGACAAGGCCAATATCGCCGCCGATCAGGCAACGCTGGAGCAGACGGAGGCCGCCTTCCAGCGCGCCGCCAATCTCGTCAAGCAGAGCGCGGAATCCCAGCAGGTGCTGGATCAGGCAAGGGCGGCGCGGGATAGCGCCAGCGCCAAGATCGATGCCGACAAGGCAACGCTTGCCTCTGACCAGGTGACGCTCGAGCACATGGAAATCCGTGCCCCCTTCGATGGGCGGCTCGGTGATATCAGTGTCAGCCCCGGCGCCTATCTCAGCGCCGGCGTCAATATCGTGACGATCACCAAATACGATCCGATTTCGGTCAGTTTCCGGCTCTCCCAGCGCTATCTACCGCAATTGCGAGAAGGCGTGGCGAAAAATACCGCAGTCGATGTCGACCCCGCGGCGACGGGGGGCGAACCGATGAGCGGCGTGCTGCGGTTCTACGACAATACGGTGGACCAGACCTCCGGCACGGTGCTGGCCAAGGCGGAATTCAAGAACGATCGCGGTCTTTTATGGCCAGGCCAGTCCGTCAATGTCACCGCGCACTTCGTTTCGGACGATGAAATGATCGTCGTACCGACGGTTGCCGTGCGGCCGGGACCGAAGGGCAATTTCGTCTATACCGTCGATAGCGAGCATCATGCCCATATGACGCCGGTGGAAGTCGCCCGCTCGAATGGCGATCTTACCGCCATCGCAAGCGGTCTCAATGGCGGCGAGCATGTGATTATCGAGGGTCAATCCGAACTTGCCGACGGCCAGTTCGTGGTCGAGCAATTTTCCGACAAGGGCGGCGCGGCCGGCAATCTGGCCGCCAATATTCCGCAGGAAAAGGTTGGCGGCCAATGATCCCGAATTTCTGCATCAACCGGCCCGTCGCCACCACGCTTCTCGCCATCGGGCTGGTGCTGGCCGGGCTTGCCGGCTTCCGCCTGCTGCCCGTCGCCGCCCTGCCGAAGGTGGATTTCCCAACGATCAACGTTTCCTCGTCGCTTTCCGGCGCTTCGCCGCAAACCATGGCCACATCGGTCACCACACCGCTGGTCAAGCAGTTCGAGACCATTCCCGGCGTCAGCGAAATCAGCGCCACCAATACGCTCGGCAACAGCTCGATCGTGCTGCAGTTCGATCTTAACCGCGATATCGATGCAGCGGCGGCCGATGTGCAGGCCGCGATTTCGCGCGCGCAGCGGCAATTGCCGAGCAACATGACGACAACGCCAAGCTATCGCAAGACCAACCCGGCCGATGCGCCGGTGCTGCTGCTGGCCGTCAACAGCAAGGAAATGCCGACCAGCAAGGTCGATGAAATCGCCGAGAACATCATTTCTCCGCTTCTGTCCACCATATCGGGCGTCGCGCAGGTGAGCATCTATGGCGCGCAGACCTATGCCGTGCGTATCGGCCTCGATCCGGCCCAGCTTCAGGCAAGAGGGCTCGGCGTCGACACCGTCACCACCGCCATCGCCCAGGCGAATAATCAGGTTCCCGTCGGAGCGTTGCAGAATGACAATCAGCGCCTGACGATCGAGGCCGATACCCAGCGCACCAATGCTGCCGCCTTCCGCTCGCTGGTCGTCTCGACGAATAATGGCGCGCCGATCCATCTCGGCGATATCGCCAATGTCACCGACAGCATCGACAACACCAATGCCGGCAGCTGGTTCGACGGCGAACAGGCCATCGTTCTCGCCGTGCAGCGCCAGCCGGACGCCAATACCGTCGACGTGGTGGACGCCATCAAAGCCAAGCTGCCGGCGCTTCACCAGCAATTGCCGCCTTCGGTCAATATCAACGTCATGAATGACGCCTCGACCGCCATCAAGGACGCAATTTCAGACGTTCAGTTCACGCTGTTTCTCACCATCGGGCTGGTGGTTGCGGTCATCTATCTCTTCACCGGGCACCTGACGGCGACCATCATTCCGGGCCTTGCAGTCCCCCTGTCTCTCATCACCGCCTTCGGCATGATGTATGTTCTGGGCTACAGCATCGACAATATCTCGCTGCTCGGCCTGACACTTTCGGTGGGGCTGGTGGTGGACGACGCCATCGTCATGCTGGAAAACATCCTGCGCCTGCATGAAAAAGGCCTGCCCATGCGCGAAGCGGCCCTTCAGGGCGCGGCGGAGGTGAGCAGCACCATTCTCTCCATGTCCGTCTCGCTGGTGGCCGTCTTCATCCCCATCCTGTTGATGGGCGGCGTCATCGGCAGGCTCTTCAACGAGTTCGGCATGGTCGTCACGCTCGCGATCATGGCCTCGGCGCTGGTCTCGCTGACGGTGACGCCTATGCTCGCTTCGCGCCTCTCCGGCCACTCCTCCAGACCACCGGCGATCATCCGCTGGTTCGATGCGGGTTTCGAACGCACGCTGCGCGCCTATGGCCGTGTCGTCGGCTGGTGTCTTTCCCATCGCCGCATCGTTTTGGCATCGTTTCTCGCCTCGGTCGCGGCATCGCTCTATCTCTTCGAAACCCTGCCCTCCAGCTTCTTTCCCCAGGAAGATATTGGCCGTCTTTCGGTTTCGACGCAGGCGCGTGAGGATATTTCCTATACGGCGATGCGCGATCTCCAGGCCCAGGTCGCCGATCAGATCCGCAAGAATCCGGCCGTGGTGCACGTCACCTCCATAGTCGGAGGCAATTCCCGCAATCCGCTGAACAACGGCTCGATGTTCGTGGAGCTGAAGCCTAAGGAAGAGCGCGCGCCGCTCAGCCAGGTGCTGGCGGAACTGGGGCAGGCCACATCGAAAGTGGCGGGCATCCGCACCTATATCAATCCGCAGCAGAGCCTGCGTTTCGGCGGACGCAGCTCCGCCAGCCAGTACCAGCTCGTCGTTCAGGGCCTGAACGCCGACACGACCAATGAATGGTCGAACAAGCTGATGGAAGCGATGCGCCGCGACCACACCTTCACCTCCGTCACCTCCGACGCCCAGAACGGCGCGATCGCCGCGACGATTTCCGTCGACCCGGAAAAGGCGGCTGCCTTCGGCATCACCAATGACCAGTTGCGCAAGACGCTGGAAATGTCCTTTGGCGGTTATACGGCGGCACAGATCCAGTCCACCGGCGACAGTTACGACGTGATTGTGGAATTCGACAGCTCGAAACCGTGGAATGATGATTTCCTCAGCGATATCAATATTCTTTCGGCGAAATCGGGCGTTCTGGTTCCGCTTTCAAACTTCGCCAGCCTAACCCGCACACAAGCGCCCGTTACCATCAACCAGACGGGCCAGCTCGTCTCCACCACCATCTCCTTCAACCTGCCGGATGGCGTGGCGCTTTCCGATGCCACAAGCCGGATCGATCAGATCAAGAGCACGATAGGCCTGCCGCAGGATGTCTTCACCAGCTATGGCGGCACGGCGGCGATCTTCCAGCAGAGCCAGGGCAATACCGGCCTCCTCATTCTGGCGGCGGTGCTGACCATCTATGTCGTTCTCGGCGTGCTTTACGAGAGCTTCATCCATCCGCTGACCATCCTCTCCGGCCTGCCGGCGGCGGCCTTCGGCGCGCTGGTGGCGCTGAAGGTGATGGGCATGGATTTCTCGATCATCGCGCTGATCGGCCTGCTGATGCTGATCGGCATCGTCAAGAAAAATGCGATCATGATGATCGACGTCGCGGTGGAACTGATACGCGAAAAAGCCGAGCCGCCCGCAACCGCCATTCACGAAGCCTGCGTTCGCCGGTTTCGGCCGATCATGATGACAACCTTCTGCGCGCTGCTTGGGGCGCTCCCCATCGCACTCGGCTCGGGCGCAAGTTCGGAACTGCGCCAGCCGCTCGGCGTCGCCGTGGTTGGCGGCCTTATCGTCTCGCAATTGCTGACGCTGTTCATCACCCCCGTTATCTTCGTGGAAATGGACCGGTTCGGCCACTTCCTCACCGGGCTGTTTTCCCGCAAGAAATCAGCCCGGAAGCCCGCCGAGCCGCAAAAGCCGGAGGGCGAAGGCGAACCTGATTCCGTCGCTGCCTAGATCGTTTTTGATTTTACGCCTTGTCCGGACGTAAAAGCGTTCCACTTTTACTGGAAACGCTCTATCGCAGATTTCCGAGGCGCTTCAGCGCCTCGGAAAAACCCGCCGCCTGCAACTGGAACGACACCGTGCGGCCATGCAGATCGGGGGCTTCGATCGTTAATGTCTTTCCCGCCTCAAGCGCCGAGACAAGCTCGACAAAGGGCGTGAAGGACACGATGCAGCCGACGGGCAGGCAGGTGCTAACCTGCACTTCCTGCAGCCGCACAGTTCCGGATTTCACCGAAAACAACTTTGTGACGGCAAGGCCGAAAGGCATGACGATGGTGCCGGACAATTTGTCAGGCATTTTCGGATCATCAATCCGGAATTCGACCGAGACGACAAGCTTGCGGGTTTTCTCCTCAAGCTGCACCTGGGCTATGGCGCAGGCCGGCTTTTCCACCGCCACTGAAGCGTTCGGGTCGGCCTCGTCCTTTTTCGCTGGCGCCGCGCAGGCGAGCTGCCAGCTTCCATAAACCTCGTGCATGAGCCCAGCAACCTTCGCTGCCTCCTGCGCAAGCGCACTCGCTGCAACATTGGCGGAAAGGAAGGCAGCGAGGGCTGTCTTCCCAACCAAGTTTTGACAACGCCTCATCAAAAACGGACTCCCAGTTCGGCAGAGGCGGATTGATCCAGCATGCCTGCTCCGAAAACAGCGCCATAACGGAATGTCAAAGTGGCGGCGGGATTGAGGTCGTAGCGCAGTCCCAGATTGATCAACGCCACATCCTGCGCCATCGCCGCACTTGTAACGGAAAAGCCTTGGCCACCCGTGTAGAACAAGGTGCTCTCAACCGCCGGATCGCCATAGGCATGACGCCAGCCGATATCGAACATCGCCTGCCCAGCCATACCCTCAAATGCGATATCACGGCTGAAACGCGCACCAAGCGTTGAATAAAGCTGGTCATGGCTGGCAGAGCCGGAAGAAACGGCGGCCATGCCGCCCTTTTCGCCGAAGGCATCCGTCTTCGTATTCACATAACTGATACTGGCGTAGGGTTCGAACTGGACGAGATCAAAATCGAAACGCCAGGCTGCCTCGGCAAAGACTTGCGTGGTGGAGGCGTCATAGCCAGCGGCCAGATTTTCCTCCAATGTCGAAAACGACACCGCCCGGCGGGTTTCGACGTCCTGAAATGCGTGAATAGCTCCAAGGCGCAGCGAGGCCGGGCCAATTGCCCCGCCGGCATAGGCAGCCGCATAATAGCTGTCCACATCTGCCGACGCCAAAAAAGACTTCTGGCTGATGACATCACGGCCATAACCGGCAGCAACACCGGCGCGCCAACCGTCACCCCAATCACCATCGAGACCAAAAAAGACGCCGCCACCCTTCATACTGACCGACGAGCCGTTGCCATCGCCATCGATTTGTCCGCGCGACCCGAAACCATTGGACCAGAAAGTGAGGGAGCCTTCATCGATATTCATCGGATCCGATGCCCCCGCCCTTCCGACAGCAGGCAGGATCGGACGCGCATCGATACCCTTGAAGGCGCTGCGCAGCCGGTTGAGAATGACATCACGGGTCAACTGACTGCGATTTATCAATGCCATGGCAAGTGAAGGATGCAGTTCACCGGCAAGCTGTGAGAAGGCTGATTGGGTTTCGCCTGACTGGAGAAACACCGCCGTCTGATAAAGCGGTGAGGCATCCCCGCTCGCCTCAACAGCCCTCGCTGCGCTGCGTGCGTTTTCCGTCAAAGTCGCCGCGGCAAGAAGCCCGGGTTCGGGCGATACACGGTTGAAAGAGAGATAGGCTTTGCTGTTATCGGCGCTTTTTGTGACGCCGACGATCAGGTAGGCGAAATTTTCGTCCACGCTGGAAAATGCGCCGCTAATGCCGCCGGTTGCCGTCAGGATCGCATATGGGGTGCCGAGACTATAGGCCGAAGGGCTCGACAACGGTGTGACGACGAGACTGACATTGTTACCGATGGTAATAGCGCCATTGATATCAAGCCTGTCGGAACTGCCTGATGCGTCGATTTCGACCGCATAGGCCGAGCCGCTGGCGAATGTCACATCGCCCGTGGAGGTGAGCGTGCCGATGGAATTGCCGGGCGAAAGCGTGCCGCCCGATGCGACGGTCACGCCGCCGATGGTGCCGGAACCGCCAAGCACCGCACCGCTGCCGACGGTCACCATGCTTGCGAGTGAGCCGTTGACGCTTAGCTTGCCCGAGGAAACCTCGGTTACGCCCGAATAGGTGCTGTTTCCGGTCAGGACGAGATTGCCGTCTCCCGTTTTTTTAAGGGTGCCGGTGCCGCTGATGCTATTGAATAGCGTGCCCGCGCCATCGATAACGAGCTGCGCATCATTGGCAATGCCGCCGGAGCCGAAACTTCCCGCCGTGCCCCTCAGCGTACCACTCGAAATTGTGGTGCCGCCGGAATAGCTGTTATTGCCCGAAAGTGTTGTGACGCCGGCCTCTGCCACCACCCTGCCCGTCCCCGAAATATCGGCGGTTAGAAGATAGCCGGTCTCGGAATGATTAAAGACGATGCTGCCATTGCCGGCGCCAAAGCTTATGGTCCGCGCATCGACAGCACCGGCCGAACGCGCCGTCTGACCCGCCGCCGCCCCGATGTTCAAAACCCCCGTGGAACCCGCCGACATGGCGATGATGATGGTGGGCGTGGCGATGGATGCGCCGCCTGTCACCTCCAGCGCCCCGGTTCCGGAACCGCCGATGACCATACCCCCGGCCACCGTGGCCCGTGATCCAACGCCGGTTACCAGAACAGTGCCGTCCGCTCCGGTTTTACTGGCAACATAAAGGTTATGTGCATCGAGTGACGCGCCATTCGTCACCGTCAGGCTGCCGGAACCGCCAAAGCCGACATAAATCGCGCCGGAACCGGGCGCAGCGGAAGCGGCTGTAACGGTCGAGCCCGCGCCGGTGACGGTCAGCGTGCCGGAGGAGCCGTCGATATTGCCAAGCACGATATTCGCCGCCCGGATACCGCCGCCAGCACTGACCGTGGCGTTTCCGGTTGCTCCTTTGTCATAGCCGACGAAAAACTCTCCGGTCATCGTCCAGCGGGATCCGTCGCCGGCCACGGCGACGGTCGAATTGGAACCATTTCGCTCCCCAACATATCCATCGTCGCTAAAAACCGCACCTCCAGCCTCGATCGCCGCCGAGCCGTTGCCCGAATGACCGACGGCTAAATCGCTTTTGCTCCGCAAGATGCTTCCATCACCAGCGATGCGGATTGAGCCGGTCGCGCCGGCATTTTCGCCGAGAACGACATATCCGGCATCGACACGGCCACCGCCGGTGACAACCAGGGAGCCCGCGCCGTTCTTGCCTACCACCATGTCATCCTTCACGGACCACAGGGAACGCTCACCATCGACGACGGCCTCACCGGTTGCCCCGGCAGCGGAAGCGAGACGCGCTCTGGCGCTGTCTACGGAACCGCCCGCCGTAATGTTAAGCGTTCCTTTGCCAATCTCCAGATCGTCGGTCGACCAGCTGGAACTATCCCCGGTCACCGTTGCCGAACTGGCCGATTGGAGGCCGATAACGGCGTCGTCGCTTTTGACCTTTCCGGCGGCCTCAACCAGAAGCGTCCCCGCTCCTCCATCGCCGATCTTCAGCCCCCCATCGCTTTGCAATAACGAACCACGACCGCTGACCCTCACTCCACTTCCGCCCGCTGAATCCAGACTGGCGATGACAGTCGTCCGATTGATAACAGTACCGCCGCCCGAAATCGTCAGAGTGCCGACACCGGCTTCGCCGATCACCATCTCGTCCGATGTCACCCAGCGGCTGTCGGCGCCGGAGACAATAGCGACGCCATGGGAGCCCACATCGTCGCCGATGACGCTGTTCACGCTTTTCAGCGTGCTGCCTGCCAAAACCTTGAGGCTGCCTGTGAGGCCGGTCGCAAGCGAAGTCCCGTTGCCGTAACCGACAATAATAGTATTGGAACTGGAGAGGCTGGATGAATTATCAAGCGTGAGGGAGCCGTTTCCTGTCCCGAATCCGCCTATGTGGATGTCGCCCGACGCCGCCCTCGTACCATTCGACAGAACAAGAGTTCCCGTGCCGTTACCACCGATGGAAAGAAGATTGCTGTTACTCCAGGTCGCGCTGGAAAAAGTTGCCGTACCGGAGACCCCATCCGTTAGACCAAGGTAGAACGATTTCGTATCCAGTGAACCACGGACCACAAGCGTACCGTTGCCACCGGCGCCGAGGCCAACCGACAATCCGCCAATGCTTCCGCTGTTGCCGATCGTTATCGCCGGCCCCAAACTATCGACGATGGCGTCATCGTCCGCATTCGGCACGCGCTGCGTTGGCCCCCAATTCGTGGCGGTGAACCAGTCACCTCCATCAGGCCCCGTCCAGCGCAGCGTTTCAGCCACGGCGACATGTGCCGGGACCATTGAAAGCAACAGGACAAGAAGACCCTTTGCGTCGAGAATGAGGACTTTGCGTGGTGGCTCCTGACCTGTCCCCGCTATCGGACGGCTTTCGCCTTCCAGGACATGGCAGAAACAAGCGGACATTCACTCTCCCTTACCCGCACAGACGGCGGCCTTCGATCCGACGAATCACCGTTCGCGCGTAAAGGTAAACTAGGCCGGTTTGGAAGATATTTTCCAGTATGAAGAGCGTAAAATGTCGTTTTTACTGACTGAATAAATATAAACGGAGCGCGATGGCGCGCTCCGTGAAATATTTCAGAAGGCGGCTGGAGTAACATTGTCTCGCCGGAAGCCGGGAGGCAAACCAGCAGCGTCTGTTACTGCCGCGAAAACCTTCCAAAGGCTCCGCCCGAAAAGCACAGCGGGTCCCCGTCGCGATGGGCGGCGCGCAGCACCTCGCCGACGATGATGGTGTGGTCGCCCGCATCGTGGGACGCTGCCTGCCGGCATTCGAAACGGGCAAGCGTGCCGGGAATGACGGGAACGCCCTCGTCATTCATTTCCCAGTCGAGATCGTCGAAAGCGCGGCCATTGCGGGTGAAGCGGGCGCTTAGCACATCCTGATCGGCGCTCAGCACGTGGATGGCGAAATGGGTTGCACCGCTGAAGGCCTGATAACGCGACGAGCTTTTCGCCGGCGACCACAGCACCAGCGGCGGATCGAGCGACACGGACGCAAAGCTGTTGACCGTCATGCCGATCGGCCCTTCCGGCGTCGTGGCGGTCACCACCGTCACACCTGTCGTGAAAGCGCCGAGCGCATTGCGGAAGCTGCGGCTGTTTTCGCCGCCGGGAACGAATACATGCTCATTGGGCATTTTGATCGCCTCTGCCACTGTCATCACGGCACCTCTTTTCCAATCGCAAGGGTGTAGAGTTCGAACCAGGTCTGGCGGTCCATCGTCACGTTGAGCGCATCGGCCGCCGTTCTGATACGCTCGATATTGTTGGTGCCGAGCACAGGCACGATTTTGGCCGGATGCCGCAGAAGCCAGGCGATCGCCACTGCCGTGGCATCCACGCCCTGTTCCTTGCCGATGCGCTGCAAGGCGGCCATGGTGCCGCCATGAGCACCGGAGAACAACGAGCCGCCGCCAAGCGGCGACCATGCCATCGGAGAAACGCGCTTTTCCTGCAGGAAGGCCAGATCGCCATTGGTGAAGCAATCCGTGGCAAGAAGGCTCATTTCGATCTGGTTGGTCACGAGCCGGTTGCTCATCGCCGATTGCAGCAGGGAGAAATCCCACGGGCGGAAGTTGGAGACGCCAACGGCCTTGACCTTGCCGGACGCCACCAGCGCATCGAGTGCCTTGCCGGTTTCTTCCGCATCGATCAACGGATCAGGACGGTGAATGAGCAGCAGGTCGAGGTGATCCGTACCCATGTCGCGAAGCGACGCCTCGACCGAGGCGTTGATGTGGCCGGCCGTCGTGTCGTAATGTTTGACACGGGCGGCGGCGTGACGGCCTGCGGGTGCAACGATGCCGCATTTGGTGACGATTTCTATTCTGTCACGCAGCCCCGGAGCGGCTTTCAGGCCGGCACCCAGAATGGCTTCCGCCGTGTATCCGCCGTAAATATCGGCCTGATCCATGGTGGTGATGCCCTGCGCGAGGCAAGCCTCGATCTTGGCCTGCACGTGGGCGGGCGAGGTATCGGCATCGTCGCCTATGCGCCACATGCCGTAGACGATGCGGCTGAGTTCGAGTTTGTCGGAAAGAGCGATGCGTTCCATCAGTGGCGTTCCCCGTTGCCGAGCGGCGTGGCCGGCGTTTCAGAAGGCACCCGGCCATAGGCATGCGGCAGGGAGCAGGTTTTCATCTGCGGCAGAACCTTGGTGCCGAAGTGCTCCGCCTCATCGAGATGCGGATAACCGGAAAGGATGAAGGCGCGAATGCCCATCTTCTGGTATTCCTCCAGCGCCGAAAGCACCTTGTCGGTGGAACCGACCAGCGCCGCACCGCAGCCCGAACGCGCCCGCCCGATGCCGGTCCACAGATTGGGTTCGACATAACCGAACTTGTCGGCGAGTTCGCGGGCACGCGCCTGATGCGATACGCCGAGCGAGCCGCTGTCATGCGCGCGGTTGCGGATCAGTTGCCCATATTCGTCATCGAGCTTCGAAACAAGATGTTCGGCATATTCGCGGGCTTCCTGTTCGGTATCGCGCACCACCATATGGACACGCAGACCGTAATCCAGCGTGCGGTCATGGGCGGCGGCGCGTTCATTTGCGGCACGCATGCGGTCTGCAAGCTGGTCCTTCGTTTCCGGCCACATCAGATAGACGTCGCATTGCGCGCCGCAGAGTTCGAGCGCATCCGGCGAGTAGCCACCGAAATAAAGGAGCGGTCCGCCATTCTGCTGATAGGGTCTTGCCGGCTCGGTGGAGACGCCCTTGAACTGGTATATTTCGCCGTCATGGTCGATGGTGTCGCGCGTCCAGGCCTGGCGCAGAATCTCAACGACCTCATGGCTGCGCTTGTAGCGAAACGCGCTATCGGCCACTTCGCCAGGGAAATCCGAGCTGATGACGTTGAGCGTCAGGCGGCCTTTCAGCATGTGGTCCAGCGTCGCCACCGTGCGCGCCAGCATGATTGGCTGCATCTCGCCGCAGCGGATAGCAGCAAGAAAATTGATGCGGTCGCTGATCGGCGCGCAGCCGGCGACGAAGCTCAGCGTATCCTGCCCGACCTGATAGGACGAAGGGCAGAGAATGTTGCGGAAGCCGAGTTCTTCGGCCTTTTTGACGATATTCGAACAATGCTCGAAACTGGAGCGCAGGCTGCCATCCGGCACGCCAAGATAGGCGTAGTCATCGGAACACAAAGCGGAAAACCAGGAGACCTCGGCAGCATCGAGATCAGCGGATGTAACGGGTACGACGGTCATGCAATTCCTCCTCAGGGCCGCTCTCGTTTTTCTTGCATAACATCAAGAAATATGTAAATCAATGATGTATCAATTTTTGTTTCGGGGGAGGAAACGGCATATGAAACACACTGGCGGCAGCCTGCCAATGTATATGCAGATCGCGGAAATGCTGGTGCGCGAAGTGGCGGCGGGCCGGCTGATTGATGGCGAGAAGCTCGCGCCGGAGCGCGATATGGCGGCGGACCTCGGCATCGCCGTTGGCACGCTTCGCAAGTCGCTCGCCGAATTGCAGGAGCGCGGCCTGCTGGAGCGCGTGCAGGGCTCAGGCAATTACATTCGCGCCGTCAGCGATCCGCAAAGCGTCTACGCCTTCTTCCGGCTTGAACTGATCGAGGGCGGCGGCCTGCCGACGGCGGAGGTTCTGGATGTGGCCCGCCTTGCCAAGCCTGCCGACCTGCCCGCCTTCGGCACATCGACCGAAGGACACAGGATTCGCCGCCTGCGGCGCATTGCCGGCAAACCGGCGGCCATCGAAGAAATCTGGCTGGACGGTTCTTACGTCGACACCATCGCCATCGAGAACATGTCGGAATCCCTCTATCTCTATTACCGCACCCGTCTCAACCTCTGGATATCGAAGGCGGAGGATCGCATCGATCTCGGCGAAGTACCCGAATGGACACCCGAGGTCTTCGGTCAGAAATCAGGCGCGCTGGTGCCGCGGGTGTTGCGTCTGAGCCAAGCGCAGGACGGTGCGGTGGCCGAAGTTTCATGGACCTGGTTCGATCATACCGTTGCCCGATACGTTTCTCGCATACGTTGAGACTGCACAAAATTCGCGTGATCCAGATGAATGGAGAAATTTGACGGGAGGCAAGCAAGCAGCGGCCTGTCCTGCGGGCAGTTTTGCGACTATATTTCTTTAAATCAATGACTTAATAGTTTTTGATTTCTGTCAGAAATAAAATTGATACACTATTGATTTCCTTTTTTTGAAAGGTAATATCACGTCCTCAGGGAGACAGGCGTTTCGCCATCCCACGATATCGCCAGACAATCGGGATCGATTTTCGACGATGCGATGCGTGGAACTTGAAGGTTGATACCGGCAATGGCGTCCATCCGAATTCTGGACGCGCCGGTCGTGAGGAGGAAAATATGGCTTCGGTCAGCCTGCGCAAGCTGGACAAGAGTTACGGTGCGCTTCGCATCGTCAAGGGCATAGACCTTGAAATCAACGATGGCGAATTCGTCGTGTTCGTCGGCCCTTCCGGCTGCGGCAAATCGACGACGCTGCGCATGGTCGCCGGGCTTGAAAGCATTACCGGCGGCGAAGTGAAGATCGGCGACCGCGTCGTCAACCGGCTGCCGCCGCGCGAGCGTGACATCGCCATGGTCTTTCAGGACTATGCGCTTTATCCGCACAAGACGGTGCGCGAAAACATGGGTTTCAGCCTGAAGGTACGCGGTGTCAGCGCCTCCCAGGCCAAAGCCAGCATCGATGAAGCGGCGAAGATGCTCGGCATCGAGCACCTTCTCGACCGTCGGCCCGGCCAGCTTTCCGGCGGCCAGCGCCAGCGCGTGGCCATGGGCCGCGCCATCGTGCGCCGCCCGCAGGTATTTCTGTTCGACGAACCCCTTTCCAACCTCGACGCCAAGCTGCGCGGACAGGTGCGCACGGAAATCAAGCGGCTGCACCAGCAGCTCGGCACGACCATCATCTACGTTACCCATGACCAGGTGGAGGCCATGACGCTGGCCGACCGCATCGTCATCCTGCGCGGCGGCGATATCGAGCAGGTCGGCACGCCGGACGAGGTCTATAACCGTCCGGAAAGCGTCTTCGTCGGCGGTTTCGTCGGCGCGCCGGCGATGAACTTCGCCCGCGCCAAGGTGAGCGGCGACCGGCTGGTATTTTCCGACGGCAACGCCCTGCCGCTGGCAGCCATCCGGCCATCCCGCGAAACGGGGCTCGACGGGCGCGAAGTCATTATCGGCATTCGCCCGGAACATTTCGGCCCCGTCGAGGGCTTCGACACGCAGCTTGCGGTCAAGGTGCAGGTGGTAGAGCCGCTCGGCTCGGACACGCTCGTCCATTTCAGCCTTGGTGATGCGGCGCTGACCGCACGCATGCCGCCGCATCTGCGGCCTGCGCCGAATGAGGAACTGAAGATCGGCGTCGATCCGTCCAAGGTCCATCTTTTCGACGCCGCGACGGAACGCTCTATCCACTGATTGCCGGGCGAGGAAACGCTGCGGCCAACAGGTTTAATAACGGGAGGAACACATGACATTTAAAACCATCAAGGGCAAAGCCCTCATGGGTGCCGCGCTCTGCGCAACCATGCTCGCCTTTTCGGGACAGGCCTTTGCCGATGCCGAACTGAAGATCTTCGTTTCCAGCCAGCATCAGCCCGATGTGTGGCGGAAGGCGCTCGATCAATATGAGGCCAAGACGCCCGGCGTGAAGGTGGTCATCGAGACCGGCGGCAACACCTCGGAAATGCAGGCGCAATATCTCAACACCGTGATGTCGGCCAAGGATTCGAGCCTTGACGTGCTGATGCTCGACGTCATCCGCCCCGCACAATTCGCCACGGCTGGCTGGACAAGCGATTTCTCCGGCAAGGACATGTCGGCCTATCTGCCGACCTATGCCGAAGCCAACACGGTGGACGGCAAGATCGTGGCGCTGCCCGCCTTTGCCGATTCCATGTTCCTTTATTACCGCAAGGACCTGCTCGAAAAATACGGCATCAAGCCGCCAACCACCTGGGACGAGCTGAAGGAAGCCTCCAAGAAGGTGATGGAGGGTGAAAAGAACCCCGAGCTTCAGGGCCTGTCCTTCCAGGGCAAGGCGATCGAAGGCGCTGTCTGCACCTTCCTCCTGCCCTATTGGAGCGAAGGCAAGTCGCTGGTTGAAAACGGCAAACTGAATTTCGACAACAAGGCGGCGGTGGATTCGCTGAAGCTCTGGAAGAGCTTCGTGGACGAAGGCATTTCCAAAAAGAACATTTCGGAAGTGGCGACCGACGACACCCGCAAGGAATTCCAGGCAGGTAAAGTGCTCTTCGCGGTCAACTGGTCCTATGCCTGGACCCATTTCCAGGGCAAGGAATCGCAGGTGAACGACAAGGTTGGCGTCGCCCGCCTGCCGGCCGTCAAGGGCGGCGAGCAGACGACCTGCCTCGGCGGCTGGGAATTCGGCGTTTCCGCCTATTCCAAGCAGCAGGAGGAAGCCAAGAAGCTGGTGGAATATCTCTCCGGTCAGGATGTTTCGAAGTTCATGGCCATCAACGCCGCGCTTCTGCCGACCTATGCCGCACTATACAAGGATGCTGAGGTAACCAAGACGATCCCGTGGTTCGCGGATGCCCTGCCCGTCGTCGAGACTGCCAAGGCCCGCCCCGTGACGCCGCGTTACAACGAGGTCAGCGAAACCATCCGCACCACCGTCAACGGCGTGCTTGCCGGCGTTATGACGCCGGAGGATGGCGCAAAGCAGATGGAAAGCCGTCTGCGGCGCGTTCTGCGCTAAGCTTTGCGCCGGAAAGCGGCATGCCTGCCATGCCCTTTCCGGCCGCTTCGACTGACAGGAATAAGGCCGCCTGAAGGGCGCGATAAACGGGCCGGATAGAACCGGTCCGCTCGGGAGACGACGACGTGAATCCAGTTGCGGGAGTGGCAGACGTGACAATGCCGGAAAGAACCATGGTTCGGGTGGACGAGAAACCGCAGCCGCGCTGGACGCGGTGGCTCGATCTCGGCGACCGGCCGCTGGCCGTACTTCTCTTGGCGCCGGCGGCGATCCTGCTGTCGCTCATCATCGTCTATCCGGTGGCGCGGCTCGTCTACACATCGTTTTTCAGCCTTTCGCTGACGTCGGGCCTGCCGGCGGAATTCATCGGCTTTGAAAACTACACGGCGATGTTCGACGACCCGATCTTCTGGGAAACGACCTGGAACACGGTGCTGATCACGCTGATCACCGTGCCCGGCGCGCTCATCATGGGCCTTGGCCTCGCACTGCTCGCCAACCTGCCTTTTTCCATGCAGTGGCCGATGCGGCTTTCGCTGCTGATCCCCTGGGCGCTGCCGCTGTCCTTTGCCGGCCTCATCTTCGCATGGTTTTTCCATTACGAATATGGCGTGGTCAATGATGTGCTCAACCGTTTCGGCTTCGAAGGGATCATCTGGTTCAATTCGCCGAACTGGGCCTTTGCGGCGATCTGCCTGACCATCATCTGGAAGACATCCTCCTTCATGGCGCTGATGATCCTTGCCGGCCTGCAGACCATTCCGCGTTCGCTCTACGAGGCGGCTGATGTGGATGGCGCCGGCAAAATCCGGCAATTCTTCGAAATCACCCTGCCGCTTCTAAAGCCCTCGATTGTCGTCGCGCTCATCTTCCGCACCATCACAGCGCTGCAGACCTTTGATATTCCTTACATGATGACCGGCGGCGGCCCCGGCACATCCACCACGACGCTTGCCATGTATATCCACCAGAACACCGTCTCCTTCCTCGATCTGGGTTACGGTTCGGCGCTGGCGGTCATGATGTTTGCGCTTTCCATGTGCGTCACCGCCGTTTATCTCCGCATTATCAGGACGAAGGACTGATCCCATGAGCACCGTTGCGAATTCCGGTCTGTCCTCCTTCTTTTCCGGCAAGCCGCTGCGCTTCATCGCGGCCTCCATTCTTCTGGTCAACGGCCTGTTTCCGGCGATCTGGATCCTTTTCACCTCGCTGAAGACCGAAGCAGAACTGACGGTCAAGCCAATCACCTGGTTTCCGCACGCGCCGACGTTGGCCAATTACATGCAGGCCTTTTCCGACCAGCCGCTGCATCTCTTCCTGTTCAACAGCTTCATGGTAGCGCTGCTTTCCACCGCCCTCACCATCCTGATTTCGGTGCTGGCGGCTTACGCGCTGGCGCGGCTGAACCTCAAATATCGTGCGCTGATCCTTTCGCTCATCATCGCCGTTTCCACGTTTCCCCTCGTCACGCTTCTGGTGCCGCTGTTCGAAATCATGCGCGCCTTGAACCTGCTCAACAGCTGGACGGCGCTGATCCTGCCCTACACGGTGCTTTCGCTGCCGGTCTGCACGCTGATGCTGGTCTCCTTCTTCGAAAGCATCCCGCGCGATCTCGAAAACGCCGCCATGATCGATGGCTGCACCCGCATCGGCGCGCTGTTCAAGGTCGTCGTGCCGCTCTGCGCGCCGGGCGTTTTCACCGCCGGCATCCTTGCCTTCGTGAATGCCTGGGATGAGTTCCTGCTGGCGCTTTCCTTCAATTCCAATCCGGCGCTCCGCACGCTTCCTGTCGGCATCCAGCTTTATCAGGGTGAATTCGCCTTCCCCTGGCCGGTCATTTCGGCGGCGCTGGTGGTCGGTATCGTGCCGGTCGCCATCCTGATCGTCATCTTTCAGGAACGGGTTGTCTCCGGCCTCACCGCCGGCGGTCTCAAGGGCTAAACAGGTACAGTCATGCATTTCGAAAAGACCAAAGACGGCTTTGCGCTCACCATCGGCAACCGCACCGTACTTTCCCATTCATCCGAAAACCCGGCCTTCTTCGCCGGTTTCGGCAAGGAGAGGATGGATATGTATCGCGGCAACTTCGATATCGAGGACTACCTGATCGAACGAACCGCACTGCGCCATGCCGAGGTCAGCGGCGAGAGCATCACGCTCTCATCCGCGCCGGGACAGACACCGCGCCTTCGCCTGACGCTCGATGGCAGCGCGATGCGGCTAACGGCGCTGGATGACACCGTCAACCGCCTATGGCTGCGCGTCGTTGCGGAAACGGATGAGCACGTCTGGGGCGGCGGCGAGCAGATGTCCTATTTCGACATGCGCGGTCGCCGCTTTCCGCTGTGGACCTCCGAGCCGGGGGTCGGCCGCGACAAGACCACCGAGATCACCTTCAAGTCCGATGTCAGCGGCAAGGCGGGCGGTGATTATTACAATACCAACTACCCGCAGCCGACTTACCTGTCGTCGCGCAGATACGCCCTCCATGTGGAAACAAGCGCCTATTCGGTGTTCGATTTCCGCAACGGCGATTTCCACGAGATCGAAATCTGGGCCATCCCCGAAAAGATCGAATTCGTCGCCGGCGATCATTTCACCGATATCGTTTCCGCCCTGTCGCTGCGGTTCGGACGCCAGCCGGAACTGCCGGAGTGGGTCTATAACGGTGCGATCATCGGGTTAAAGGATGGCGTCAACTCCTTTGCGCGACTGGAGAAAATCCGCGCTGCCGGAACGAAGGTGTCCGGCCTCTGGTGCGAAGACTGGGTGGGTCTTCGCCAGACATCCTTCGGCGCGCGCCTCTTCTGGGACTGGCAGGCGAATGACACGCGTTATCCGCATCTGCGCCAGAATATCGCCGAGCTTGCCGATCAGGGCATCCGCTTTCTGGGTTATGTGAACCCCTATCTCTGCGTCGACGGCCCGCTGTTCCCGGTGGCTGAAAAAGCCGGCTATTTCGCCACCGACGCCGAGGGCAAGACGGCGCTGGTGGATTTCGGCGAGTTCGATTGCGGCGTGGTCGATTTCACCAATCCGGCCGCCGCCGACTGGTTCGCCGAGGAAATCATCGGCAAGAACATGCTCGATTTCGGCCTCTCCGGCTGGATGGCCGATTTCGGCGAATATCTGCCGATCGACATTACCCTTTCCAACGGCGTCGACGCCAAGCTGATGCACAATGCCTGGCCAACGCTCTGGGCCGAGGTCAACGCCAAGGCCGTCGAAAGTCGCGGCAAGACCGGCGAAGCGCTGTTCTTCATGCGCGCCGGCTTCACCGGTGTACAGGCCCATTGCCCGCTCATCTGGGGCGGCGACCAGTCTGTCGACTTCTCCCGTCACGACGGTCTGGTCACCGTCATCTGCGGGGCGCTCTCCTCCGGCCTCATGGGCAATGCCTATCACCATTCCGATATTGGCGGTTACACCAGCCTGTTCGGCAATGTCAGAACCGCAGAACTCATCATGCGCTGGACGGAGATGGCCGCCTTCACGCCTGTCATGCGTACCCATGAGGGCAACCGGCCGCGCGACAATCTCCAGATCGATCAGGATGAGGCGGTTCTTGCCCATTTCGCCCGCATGACGTCCATCTATGTCGCGCTGGCCCCCTATCTGAAATCGCTCTCGGCGGAAGCGGCCAGGACGGGACTGCCGGTGCAGCGTCCGCTCTTTCTTCACTACGAGAATGACCGGCGGACCTATACCATTCAGGAATGCTATCTCTACGGGGAGGACATGCTTGTCGCACCCGTCTGGAAAGCGGGCGAAACGCAACGCTCGCTCTATCTTCCGGGCGACGGTGAATGGGTGCACCTGTGGAGCGGCGCGCATTATCCCGGCGGACAGGACGTCACCGTCGAAGCGCCGCTCGGCGAGCCTGCGGTGTTTTATCGTGCAGATAGCAGCCATCGGCCGCTGTTTGAACAACTCCGCACCATCGGCTGAAAGATAGCCGAGATCGTCCCTGCCATCACCCCGTCAGGCGGGGTGATGTGATGGCCTTTTTGAAAAGGGCGGTCATCGCCTCGCTGATGCCCTGCGACGGGCTGACTTCGAAGAACAGGCCCGGCGAAGCGCATTGCTGCATGCGTGCACCGATTTCCGGCTGAAATGGCGCGATCCAGCTATTGTACCAGCCATTGGTCGGCAGCGGCAGATAGGTGGTATAAAGCACGGCTATGCGGAAGCCTTTTTCCTTCAGCTTCGTGCAATATTTGATATCGACCGGCTCCTGACAGCGGCCGCTGGTGGTTTTTTTGGTACAGGAGGATGGCTTGTAGCTGTCGCCGACGCCGTCTGACACGAAGAAGACGATCTTCTCTGGGCTCGCCGAACTCGCACCGGTGCCCGAAGAGCCGATCCTGTCGCCAATCTGGGTCAGTGCCCGGTCAAAATCGGTCTGCTGGTCGTTGTTGAAACCCTGCTTGGGGATCGACATCAGGTCGACTTCAGCGGCTTTCTTCTTCGCGGTCGCCAGATCAGATGTCAACGACACGACTTCGAGCAGCTTCGTATCTTCCGCTTTCTCTCCGAAGGAGTAAACCGCCATACGATATTGATTGCTGCTTTTGCGCATGGACTTCGCCGTATCCATCAGGCTTGCCGTGGCCTGCGCCACCACATTGATGCGCGTTGTGACCCCGAGGCTTTTGGCTTTGTAGTAATAGCTGTTCTTATCCACCACCCCGTCTTTCACGATGTGACAGGCGAAAGCACATTTGTCGCTCGTATTCGCAACCATCTTAGCAACGTCGGTTGGCGTCGCGCCAACCCCCATCGAGGGGGTGTTATCCAGAAGGACATAGAAGTCGCTGAATGTTTCCGTCTCGTATTTGGCCGTCGCCTTGCCCGAAATGGTGATGAGATCCTCTCCGAGTATCCGTGAAAGCGTGGTGCCGACGGATGCCTTGAAGCTGACCGAGGATTCGATGGCGTTACCGTGTTTGATCACCGACACATCAAGAGACAGGAGCTTATAATCGGGATTGGCCCGCTCATTGCTTTCAAAGAATGCGGAGGCTTCGCTGCTGCCAAGCGAAATGACACCGTCGCCCGACATTTCCTTTGCCTTCTGAACGCTCGCCGACGTATCGGCAACCACAGCAAGCGCCGCGGCATCCGCCGCCATCTGCAGGTCCGATTTGACGGCCATGCCATGCGTCACATCGAGTGCCACGCCGGCCGCCCCAATCAGCGGCACCATCAACAGGGCGCTGAGAATGCCGAAATTTCCCGATTTATCCTGCCAGATGTTCTTCAAATTCGCCCCCGGAACTTTTCCCGGAGCGAAAATTAGCCGAACAATATTGAAAGGCAGTTTCTAGAGATAACTAATTTTCGATAAATCTAATTTCCTTAATAACTAATACGCCAATGGGAGATGCGCACCAGCGCAGGCCCGTTCAGGCATTCACGATCACGCCTGACGACGGATCGGCGGCGGGACGTTGACATTTATGAAACTTGACCTACAAAACAAAATCTTCCGAGGGGAGCACCGAGCGGTGCTGAGATGGCGTTGAGCCGGACCCTTGAACCTGATCCGGGTCATGCCGGCGTAGGAACGGAACTGCCGCGCCAACAGGCGCTGCCCTTTCTCTTCTCCGCTTTGCCTGATCTCCGAGATTGTCATATCTGGAGACGAATGATGATGCTGAAACCTTCCGTCCTTCGCACACGGTGCGTCTGCGTCTGAGGTCCGGCTCATGCGTGCCACCCATGCGCTGAACGGTGTCGGTCTTCTGCTGGTTTTCTGGCAGGCGGGAACGTGGCTGTTTTCACCGCCCCGCTACATCCTGCCATCGCCAGCCGATGTTGCCGGCGCTTTCTGGCGTCAGCCGGGCTTCCTGTTCGGGCAGGCGCTGATAACGCTCGGTGAAATGGCGCTCGGGCTTGCGGCGGGCATCACCGCCGGCATTCTCGTCGCTTTCACCATTGCCGCCATCCCGCGCCTCGGCCGCCTCGTCTGGCCCATGGTTCTGGTGTTGCAGGCCTTTCCGGTCTTCGTGCTCGCCCCCATCCTCGTCCTCTGGTTCGGTTTCGGCATGGCTTCGAAAGTGGTCATGACGGCGATCATCATCTTCTTCCCCGTTGCCTCCGCTTTCACTGACGGGCTCAACCGCACCGATCGCGCCATCCTCGACGCCGCCTCGCTGACTGAGGCGAGCCACTGGCAGATCCTCACCCGGTTGCGCGTGCCGCTGGCATTGCCATCGTTGATTTCGGGCTTGAGGGTGGCCGCGCCGCTTGCCCCGCTCGGCGCCGTCATCGGCGAATGGGTGGGCGCTTCGGCGGGGCTTGGGTTCGTGATGATCCAGTCCAATGCCCGCATGCAGACCGACACCATGTTCGCCGCCATGGCCATTCTCGCCATCATGGCGGTGCTGCTGCGGCTCATCGTGGACTTCTCGACCGCCAATCTTGCCCCCTGGGCCAACGAAACAGAACACACCATTCCTTTCAGATCTTTACGGAGACTTTTGGCACCATGAAACGAACTCTTCTTTCCCTTGTCGTCGCGGCGACAAGCGTGCTTTCACCCATGCAATCGCATGCAGCAGATAAGCTGACCGTGTTGCTCGAATGGTTCGTGAACCCCGATCATGCGCCGATGGTGATCGCCAGGGAACGCGGCCTGTTTGCCGATGCGGGGCTAGAGGTGGAACTGGTTCCACCCGCAGACCCCTCCGCCGTGCCGCGTCTTGTCTCGGCCAAACAGGCCGATATAGGCGTGCACTACCAGCCGAACCTCTATCTCGATCACGATGCCGGCCTGCCGCTCGTGCGTTTCGGCACGCTGGTCGAAACCCCGCTCAACACCGTCACCGTTCTGGCCGATGGGCCGATCAAGAGCTTGAAAGACCTGAAGGGCAAGAAGGTCGGCTTTTCCGTTTCCGGCTTCGAGGATGCCATGCTGAAGCGCATGCTGGAAAAGGACGGCCTGACGAAGGACGATGTCGAACTCATCAACGTCAACTTCTCGCTCTCGCCGTCGCTGATCGCCGGCAAGGTGGATGCCACGCTTGGCGGCTTCCGCAATTTCGAGCTGACGCAGATGAAGCTCGAGGGACACGAAGGCCGCTCCTTCTTCCCGGAGGAACACGGCGTGCCGGCCTATGACGAGCTGATCTTCGTCACCCACCGCGATCTCGCAAAAGACAACCGCCTGCCGCGTTTCCTCTCCGCCGTGGAACAGGCCGCGATCTTCATGACCAATCATCCGCAGGAATCCTGGCAGCTTTTCATCAAAGCCTATCCGAACCTTGACGATGCGCTGAACAAGCAGGCCTTCTTCGACACGCTGCCGCGTTTCGCCAAACGCCCGGCCGCGCTCGACCGCGCGCGCTACGCCCGTTTCGGCGCTTTCATGCAGGAAATGCAGCTGATCAAGCAGGCGCCGGCGGCGGACGACATCGCCGTGGAGCTGCAGCAGCCATGACGACGACTTTTCCGACAGCGGCAAAGGCCGCCGAGATTCTGGAGCGCGTGCGGCAGAGGCGCCCGCGCGTGCATTGCCTGATGAACACCGTGGTGCAGAAATTCACCGCGGACGGCATCACCGTCGTCGGCGGCATCCCCTCCATGACCACCTCGCTCGAGGAAATCGAGAGCTTCGTCACCAAGGCGGATGCGCTGACCGTCAATCTCGGCACACTGGATGCCGAGCGGCGCAAGGTTATCCGGCTGGCGATCGAAATAGCCAATGCATCCGGCAAGCCGTGGATCGTCGACCCCGTACATTGCGACTATTCGCCGTCGCGTCTGGAATTCGCGCGCGAACTGATTGCACTTTCCCCCACCATCGTACGCGGCAATCGCGCCGAAATGAACCTGATCGGCGATGTGCCTGGCGTGGTGAGGATTGAGACGGGGCCGGTAGATCATCTGCGCGATGCCGCCCGCAGCGTCAGGATCGTCAACGGTCATCCGTGGATGGCGAAGGTGACGGGAACGGGGTGCCTTTCGGGCGGCGTCATCGCCGCCTTCATGGCTGTCGAAAAAGACGCGCTGACGGCGGCGGCCTCCGCCCTTGCCGTCACCGGCGTTTCCGCCGAACTTGCGGCCAAGCACGCCAGAGGCCCCGGCAGCTTCGAACCGGCATTTTTGGATGCGCTTTCCGAAATTTCCGGTGAAGACATCACAAATCACGCAAGGATAGAGCATGAACAAGGTTGATTACCGCCTCAACGCGCTGGTCGATGCGAGCCTTGGCGATGTCGCGCCGCTGCCGGAGCTTGCTCTCGCCGCTGCGCTGAACGGCGCGACCATTCTGCAATATCGCGACAAGCACGGCTCGACGCGCGAGATGATCGAAAACGCCCGCGCCATTCACGAGGCTGTCGCCGGCACAGGCGTGCCGCTTGTCATCAACGACCGGGTGGATGTAGCCCTCGCCTCGGGCGCGGACGGAGTGCATCTCGGCGCCGACGATATGGACGCCAAAACCGCAAGGCGCATTCTCGGCGAAAAGGCGATCATCGGCCTCACCGTCAAGAACCGCCCCGATGCCGAACGGGCAGCCTCCATGCCCGCCGACTATGCCTGTATTGGCGGCGTCTTTGAGACCGTTTCCAAGATCAATCCGGACAAGCCGGTCGGTATCGACGGTTTTACCACGCTGCGCACCCTGCTGAAGGAATGGAAACCGGATATGCCGGTCGGCGCTATCGCCGGCATTGATCTTGCCCGTGTGCCACCCGTCATTGCCGCCGGCGCGGACGGTGTCGCGGTCATTTCCGCCATTTTCCGCGCGGGCGATATTGCCAGCGCGACCAAGGACTTCCGCTCCAAGATTGACGCGGCGCTGAAAGCGAGACAGCCATGACAGCCATTGCATTGACCATTGCCGGCTCCGACAGCGGCGGCGGCGCGGGTATTCAGGCGGATATCAAGACCTTCTCCGCGCTCGGCGCCTATGCCGCCAGCGTCATCACCGCCATCACCGCCCAGAACACCAAAGGCGTAACGGCGGTTGAGGATATTTCGGTCGCCAGCATTATCGCGCAGATGGATGCGGTATTCTCCGATCTCGCCGTCAATGCGGTGAAAATCGGCATGGTCTCGCGGATCGAAACCATCGCCGCCATCGCGGAACGGCTTCGGCGGCAATCGCAGCCGGTGGTGCTGGACCCGGTCATGGTAGCGACCTCCGGTGACAGGCTGCTGCATGAAGACGCCATCGAGACATTGCGGCGCGACTTGCTGCCGCTCGCGACCATCGTTACGCCGAACCTGCCGGAAGCGGCGCTGCTGACCGGGTCTTCGATGGCGAAAACGGAGACGGAGATCGCCCGCCAGGCCGAGGCGATCCTGAAGGCGGGCGCAAAAGCCGTGCTCATCAAGGGCGGCCATGGTGATGGGCCGGAGAGCACGGATTATCTGTTTGCGGATGGCGCCATGCAGGCGCTTTCCGCGGCACGGGTGGAGACGAAGAACGACCACGGCACCGGCTGCACGCTGGCGGCGGCGATTACGGCTCATCTTGCACAGGGTCGTGAGTTGCGGGAGGCGGTGGGGCTTGCGAAGGATTATCTGAATGGGGCGCTCGATGCCGGGCGGGGTCTTGCTGTCGGGCATGGGCGGGGGCCGGTGCATCATTTTTATCGGTGGTGGGGTTAGCGATGAGAGGGCGGAGTGTGGGCTTACCCCCCTCTGTCCTGCCGGACATCTCCCCCTCAAGGGGGGAGATCGACAAGTGGCTTGCCCACCGCATTGAGTAAGCCACTGTATCGATAGCAAGGCAGTTGCGAGGGAACGAGCGGGCGCTCCATCCGATCTCCCCCCTTGAGGGGGAGATGTCCGGCAGGACAGAGGGGGGTGGCCGCGAGCTCCGACGCTACCGCGCCTTCGGCGTCGCCAACACATTCCGGATCGCAAAACTCGAATGAATGCGCGAAACCCCAGGCAACTTCGACAGAATTTCCTTGTGAATCCGCTCGAAATCCCCAGCACTTTCCGCCTCGCAGCGCAGGAAATAATCCGAACCGCCCGTCATCAGATAACATTCGCGGATTTCCGGATAGCGCCGCACCGCATTTTCGAAACGGTTGAGAAAATCCTCCGTCTGGCGGTCGAGCGTGATCTGGACGATAACCGAAATCACCTCGCCACCGGCAAGGCCGCTGGTCAGCGCCGTATATCCCCGGATAATCCCTTCCCGCTCGAGAATATCGACGCGGCGAAGGCAGGCGGATGCGGAAAGCCCGACTTCTGCTGCCAGTTTCGCATTGCTGATGCGGGCATTGAGCCGAAGCAGGCGGATAATGTGGCGGTCGGTCGCATCGAGTGACGACATAGAAGATTCCAATCAGCAAAAGAAAATTGCGTGATTACTAGCTCTATCGCATTTTCTTCGAACAATCGCCAAGAAATTCGATAATCGTTGCAATACCCTCATGGGATAAAAATGAGGGTGAACGACCATGGACATGCAGATCAGCCGCCAGCAGGCCGCCGGTGGTGCAAGCGGTCATCTGACCATCGATCTCGGCGCATTGCGCGACAATTATCTGACCCTTGCGGCCATGGCGCCCGCATCTCAGACGGCAGCGGTGGTCAAGGCGGATGCATATGGTCTCGGCGCGGATGTCGTCTCGCAGGTCCTGTTCGAGGCGGGTTGCCGCAACTTCTTCGTTGCCCATGTCGATGAAGCGCTGGCGTTGCGGCTGCGGCTTTCGGCAGAAGCGCGGATTTTTGTTCTCAACGGTCTTCAGCCCGGCAACGAGACTTCCTGCGCCGCCATGGCCATCACCCCGGTTCTGAATTCGCTGGAGCAGATCGCCCAATGGTCGGCCCACGCCAAAAAGCTTGGCAAGAAGCTCACCGCCGCGGTGCAGATCGATACCGGCATGTGCCGTCTCGGCCTCTCTCCCGAAGAACTTGAAATCCTAGCCTCCCGGCCGCAATTGCTGAATGGTATCGACATCACCTTCGTCATGAGCCACCTCGCCTGCGCCGACGAACCGGACCATGCCTCCAATGCCGCGCAGCTTGCGGTGATGCGCAAAGCCGCCATTGCCTTTCCCGCAGCGCCCGTCTGCTTTTCGAATTCCGGCGGCATCTTTCTGGGCAATGATTACCACAACCACCTGCTGCGCCCCGGCATCGCGCTTTATGGCGGCGCGCCCTCCGTTGCACGCCCCAACCCGATGAAGCCGGTCGTTCGCCTCGATCTGGCCGTCATCCAGACCCGCACCGTTCCCGCCGGTTCGCTGGTCGGTTACGGCGGCTCCTTCGAAGCGGCCGGGCCGACGCGTCTGGCAACCATCGCCGCCGGTTACGCTGACGGCCTGCCACGTTCGCTCAGCAATCGTGGCGCGGCGTGGTATAACGGCGTGCGCCTGCCGATTGCGGGCCGCGTTTCCATGGACAGCATCATTCTCGACATATCCGCCCTGCCCGAGGGAACATTGACCCAGGGCAGTCTTGTGCAGATGATCGGTCCGGACCAGACGCTGGAAGACATCGCCGAGGATGCGGGCACGATCGCCTATGAAATCCTGACCGGCCTCGGACGCCGCTATCGACGCCTTTATATACAGCCGGGAGAAACCCCGGCAGCCGCTTCAACATCAGTCAATCACAAGTGAGACGATCATGAACGTCACTATCCTCGGAGCCGGCGTTGTCGGCGTGACATCCGCCTGGTATCTGGCCAAAGCCGGGCACAAGGTGACGGTGATCGACCGCCAGCCCGCCGCGGCGCTCGAAACCAGCTTCGCCAATGCCGGCGAGGTTTCGCCCGGCTATTCCTCGCCCTGGGCAGCGCCCGGCATTCCGGTGAAGGCGATGAAATGGCTGTTCATGAAACACGCGCCTCTCATCATCCGCCCCACTGCCGATCCGGCCGCATGGCGCTGGATGAGCCAGATGCTGCGCAACTGCACCTCGGCGCGTTATGCCATCAACAAAAGCCGCATGGTGCGCGTTGCCGAATATAGCCGCGATTGTCTGATGGCGCTGCGCGAAGAGACCGGCATCGAATATGACCAGCGCATGCAGGGCACGCTGGAGGTGTTCCGCACCCAGAAGCAGTTCGACGCCATCGGCAAGGATGTCGACGTGCTGACGGCGGGCGGCGTGCCTTTCGAGATTCTCGACCGCGACGGCTGCGCCGCCATCGAACCCGGTCTTTCTCCTTCGAAGGAAAAGATCGTCGGCGGCCTGCGCCTGCCCGGCGATGAAACCGGCGACTGCTTCATGTTCACCACCGAACTTGCCCGCATGGCCGAAGAGGCGGGCGTTACCTTCCTTTACGATACGGGCATCATGCGCCCCATCGTCGAGGCAGGGCGCGTCAAGGCTGTGGAGACCACCCGCGGGCTGGTGGAGGCCGATATTTTCGTGGCGGCACTGGGCAGCTATTCGCCGCAGTTCGTGCGCCAGCTTGGCCTTACCCTGCCGGTTTACCCGGTCAAGGGTTACTCCATAACGGTTCCAATCGTGAAAAAGGAGCGCGCGCCCGTTTCCACGGTCATGGACGAGACGTTCAAGGTGGCGATTACCCGCCTCGGCTCACGCATCCGTGCCGGCGGCATGGCGGAAATCGCCGGTTTCAGCAAGGATTTGCCGGCGGCCCGGCAGGAAACGCTGGCCCATTCGGTGGAAGACCTGTTCGGCGGCGCGGGCGACCAGACCCAGGCAAAATTCTGGTGCGGCCTGCGTCCGATGACGCCGGACGGCACGCCTGTCATCGGCGCCACCCGCTACAGCAATCTATATCTCAACACCGGCCACGGCACGCTTGGCTGGACCATGTCCTGCGGCTCCGCCCGGGTGCTCGCCGATCTCATCAGCGGCAACAAGCCGGAGATCGACACGCACGATCTGGCGATCAGCCGTTACGCCGCCTGACGCGCAATCAACCCGCCATTCCCGTCCCGCGACGGGGATGGCGGTCAATCAGAGCGCCAGCGCATCCTTCAGCGCCAGACCTTCCATCATGCGCAGGTCGAGATCGGCCTCGATGTGGTCGAGATGCTGCAACATGAGCGCGCGGGCCTTTGCCGTATCCTTCGCCTCAAGCGCATCAAGGAGATCGGCGTGATCATTGTGGCCGCAGCTTGAAACACCAGAGCGCCCGTAAAGCGCAATGACCAGCGACGAGCGGGCGACCAGCTCGTCCATAAATTTTTCCAGAATGGCGTTGCCGGCAAGCGAGGCCAGCATCAGGTGGAAATCGCCCGATGCCTTGATTTCCGCGCGTCTGGCGCTCGGGCCGCGCTCATGCTGGTGGCGGCTTTCCTGCACCAGATGCTCACGCAGCCGCTTCACCGCCGCAGGCGTGATTTTTTCGATCGCGGCATCCACGACGCCGGGTTCGATCAACCGTCGCGACGCGAACACCTGCCGCGCTTCATCCGGCGTTGGATTGGAGACGAAGGCGCCCCGGTTGCGCTCGGCCTTCACCAGCCCCTCATAGGCCAGCATTTGAAGTGCGGCGCGCACCACCGTGCGGCTAACATCGAACAGCGTTCCCACTTCCGATTCCGACAGTTTGGTTCCCGGCGCCAGCCGCCGGTCGACAATGGCGTCACGCAGCGTATCGCGAATGGCCTGGGCACGGTCTTCATGCGAGGTGTCGGAATTGACGGTTATCTGGGAAAGGCTCATCGGTGCGTCCTGTTTGTTCTTGAGTTCTAGCGCGAAGTGCGTCGCGCGCAAACAGGAATTGCGGGCCGCCGCCGGTCTGCCACAATTCATTCAGCGCCCGTTCAGCAGCCGCGCTGTATTTCCTTAACCATCGAATTTGCAACTGGCAGCGCCCTGCCACCTGTATGGAAGAACACACCATGTCGTCCTTTGCAGCTAAAACCGTTCTGGCCGTCGCCGTCGCCGCCGCCACCATTGTTCCCTTGAGCAGCGCATCCGCTGGCGACTGGGACCGCCGCGACCGTCGCGATGCCGCCATTCTCGGTGGCGTGCTCGGCCTTGCCGCCGGTGTCGCCGTGGGCTCCGCAATGTCGCGTCCGGCGCCAGCTTACGAAGAGCGCGTCTATGTCGACGAGCCGAGCTATATCGATGAAGAGCCGGATTACCGTTATTATCGCGCAGCACCCCAGCCGGTTTACCGCCCGGCACCCGTCTATCGCGCCCAGCCGGTTTACGACAGCCGCCCGGTCTACAACCAGCGCCGCACCTATCGCACCATCGAGCCCTGGACCAACGCCTGGTACGATTATTGCTCGCAGCGTTACCGGAGCTTCAACACCCGCACCGGCACCTATACGGATTATGATGGCCAGCGCCATTTCTGCGTCGCGGGTTGATCGGGAAGACCTTCAACACGGTTACCGTTATTGCCAGGCCGCGGACGGAAACGTCCGCGGCTTTTTCATGCGCGCTTCGCGCCATCTTACGCCGTGCCGCTCCTCACATAATCCGCCCGGTTGATGCCGTGGCGCTGCAGCTTGTCGTAAAAGGTCTTGCGGGCGATGCCGAGCGTGGCGATGGTTTCCGCCACGTCGCCATTCGATTGTTCCAGCGTTTCGCGGATGATGCGCGCCTCGATCTCATCCATGCGCTCCGGCAGCGTTCCGGAAGCGGGGATTGTGGATTGCAACGCAGGCGCCGTCGCCGGTTCCGTCTCCAGCCCCAGAACCACCCTTTCGGCGAAATGTCCGAGTTCGCGCACATTGCCAGGCCAGTCGTGGTCGTTAAGGCGGCGGGAAATGCCGGCGCTGATCTGCGGCACCGCCATGTTGAAACGGTTGGCCGCCTTGGTGACGAAGTGGGAAAACAACAGCGGAATATCCGCCTTGCGTTCGCGCAGCGGCGGAATGGACAGCGTCACCACATTCAGCCGGTAATAGAGATCCTCACGAAACGTGCCGCGCTCGGACGGATCGCCAAGATCGACCTTGGCCGCCGCGACCACACGAATATCGACCGGCCGCTCCTCATTCGACCCCAGCGGCGAGACCTCACGCATTTCCAGCACACGCAGCATCTTCACCTGCACCGCAAGCGGCATGCTTTCGATTTCGTCCAGAAACAGGGTGCCGCCACTCGAATGTTCGATGCGGCCGACGCGCTTTTTCTGCGCGCCGGTGAAAGCCCCCGGCTCATGGCCGAAGAGCTCGCTCTCGATCACCGTTTCCGGCAGCGCCCCGCAATTCAGCGCCACGAAATTGCCCTTTGAGCGTTTCTTGCTCCAGCGGTGAAGGGCCGTCGCCACCACTTCCTTGCCGCTGCCGGTCTCGCCCGCCACCAGCACATCCACATCCGTATCGGCAATGTGCCTGAGCGTGGTGCGCAGGCGCTCCATGGCGGGCGTCTGGCCGATCAGCGGTAAATCATCCTCAGCCTGTCCCGCCGCCCGGCGAAGCGCCCGGTTTTCCAGCACGAGGCGGCGCTTTTCCAGCGCCCGGCGGGCGCTTTCCACCATGCGTTCAGCGGGAAATGGCTTGGCGATGAAATCATAAGCGCCATTGTGAAGCGCATCGACCGCCATCGGCACATCGCCATGACCGGTGATGAGAATGACCGGCAGATCGGCATCGATCTTGCGAACATGGTCGAAAAATTCGAGCCCGGTCATGCCGGGCATACGTACATCGGTGATGACGACGCCGTCGAAATCCTCGTTCAAAGCCGCAAGCGCCTGTTCTGCGCGGGAAAACGACGTGACCGGCAATCCATCGAGTTCCAGCGTCTGCACCATCGCCTTGCGCAGCTGGGAGTCGTCGTCCACCAGGAATATGGTTCCATCCGCCGTCATGTCATGCTCGCTTCAGAAATACGGAAAAACATGTGCCCGCCTTGCTGCTCGCCACCTCGATGCGCCCGCCATAGTCCGAGGCAATATCGTTGGAGATGACAAGACCGAGGCCGAGGCCGCTTTCCTTTGAGGTGTTGAAGGGCGAAAAAAGCTGGGCGCGGATGGCTTCGGGAATGCCAGTGCCATTGTCGCTGACGGAAAGCACGACCATGTCGCCTTCCTCGCGCACACGAACTTCGACACGCGCCGCCCCAGTCTCTTCAGTGGCTTCCAGCGCGTTTTGCAGAAGGTTGATGAGAATTTGCTCGAGCCGGATACGGCTGCCGAGCACTTTCAGGTCCTGATCCGGCAACACGATATCAAGCGCATCCATCTGCCCAGAGAAGCGGCTGCGCAAAAGCATGACTGCACCTTCGATGACCAGTCGAACACTGACAGGCTCGGCGGCGGTGCGGCCCTTGCGCGCCAATATCTTCAGGTCGCCGGTAATGGTGCCGATACGCTCGGTCAGCGCCGCGATGTTTTCGAGATTTTCGTTGGCCTCGGACATGCGGTCGCGTTTCAGCAGGGTGCGGGCATTGTCGGCAAAGGCGCGGATCGTCGCGACCGGCTGGTTGATCTCGTGCGCCACGCCCGCCGCCACCTGCCCCAGAATGGAAAGGCGGTTGGCCTGCACCAGTTCGTGCTGCACATTGCGCAACTCGCCCGAGGTCTTTTCATGCAGGGCGATTTCGGCCTGCAGATGATCGCGGGTCTTCGTCAGGTCGCGGGTCCGCTCCTGCACCTTCATTTCCAGCTCGGCGCGGGCACGCTGCTCCTCTTCCTTTTCCTTGAGCGCCTTATGCCTGCGCCACAGCCACAGGGCCGAAAGCGCCATCAGCGGCATCAGCGTCGCCAGCGCCACCACCCTGCCCTCGCGGATGGCGGCATTCAGCGCCGGCGCGACCGGTTGGAGATAGTGCAGCGTCCATGAAGTGGTCGGCACCGGCACTTCCAGCCGCAGATAATCGCCGCGTTCCCTCCCCGGCTCATCGACATGAATGAGCGGAACATCCTCGCTCGCGCGCCGCGCCGCGCGAAACGGCAGCGTTGAAAGCGCCTCATTGCCGAATTGCAGGCTCTCGGAGATGATTTTCCGCCGCGCCTCATCGATCGGCGCAACGGTCTTGAAGCGCCATTCCGGCACGCTGGTCATCAGCACGACGCCGTTTCTGTCGACCACATAGACCGGCTTGCCGCCGATGTTCCAGTCTGTCTCCAGCCGGTTGAACTCGACCTTGGCAATGACGACGCCAAGCGGCCGCCCATCGGCGGCATCGATGCGGCGGGAGATATAAAGACCCGGCCGGCGGCTGACATTGCCGAGAGCATAATGTTCGGACATGCCGGTCTTCATCGCGGCCTGGAAATATTCGCGGAAAGCATAATTGGAGCCGACAAAGCTGTCATCCTGCCGCCAGTTGCTCGACGCAATGGTCAATCCGGTCGGCCCGGTCACATAAATCACCGAGGATTGTGTGCCTTCAATCAGCCCCTCCAGCTTGCGGTTCAACCGGTCGAGGGCAGGAGCACCGCCGCCATCCAGCGCGGCGGCAAGATCGGGATCTCCGGAGAGGACAAGCGGAATGGCGCGCGGCCGCTCCAGCGCGACATTCAGGAGCGCGATCTTCAGTTCGGCATCCGTGGCGGCCTCGGAACCGGCCATGCGCATCGCCTGATTGCGGGCGAACTCATCGGCCACCAGCAGAACGCCAAGACTGACGAGCAGCCACAGGCCCGCCAGCGCCAGCCATTGCGCCCGCCGCTTCGCATGGGAATAAGATGCCAGATCCTGATAAGTCATGCGGCAATTGTGCGGATTTACACACAGACCGCAAGAGATCTTGTCCGGAATTCCGCACAAATACATGTGGGCCGATGAAGCGCCAATAAAAACTACTTTTGAAATCAGCCAGTTACACCAAATAAGCAAGTCTGGCATGCGTATTGCACATGACTCCGCAATCGGCGCGAAGCCGTCAACGTCACGGCGATCCCGGGAGGCCAATAAAGGCAGGGTGAGGCCGAGGAGGAAAAAACATGATCGATACGACAGCCGTGGCCGCAGGCCACGCCAAGCAGCCATTCTACAAGCACCTGTATTTCCAGGTTCTGGTGGCCATCATCGCCGGTATCGCGCTCGGCCATTTCTATCCGGCCTTCGGCGAACAGCTGAAGCCGCTTGGCGACGGCTTCATCCGCCTCGTCAAGATGATCATCGCTCCCGTCATCTTCCTCACCGTCGCAACCGGCATCGCCGGCATGAACGACATGAAAAAGGTGGGTCGCGTGGCCGGTAAGGCCATGATCTACTTCCTCGTATTCTCCACGCTCGCGCTCATCGTTGGCCTCATCGTCGCCAACACCGTGCAGCCGGGCGCGGGCATGAATATCGATCCCGCCACGCTGGATGCAAAGGCAGTCGCGACCTACGCCGACAAGGCCCATGAGCAGACCATCACCGGCTTCCTGATGAACATCATCCCGACCACCATCGTCGGCGCTTTCGCCAGCGGTGACATTCTGCAGGTGCTGTTCTTCTCGGTTCTGTTCGGTATCGCGCTCGGCATCGTCGGCGAAAAGGGCAAGACCGTCACCGATTTCATGCACGCCCTGATGTATCCGATCTTCAAACTGGTCGCGATCCTGATGAAGGCCGCCCCCATCGGCGCTTTCGGCGCCATGGCCTTCACCATCGGCAAATACGGCATCTCGTCCGTCACCAACCTCGCAATGCTGATCGGCACCTTCTACGTCACGTCCTTCCTGTTCGTGTTCGTGGTTCTCGGCGCGGTATGCCGTTACAACGGTTTCTCCATCGTCGCGCTCATCCGCTACATCAAGGAAGAGCTGCTGCTGGTTCTCGGCACCTCCTCTTCCGAAGCCGCCCTGCCGGGCCTGATGAGCAAGATGGAAAAGGCGGGCTGCAAGCGCTCCGTCGTCGGTCTCGTCATCCCCACCGGTTATTCCTTCAACCTTGACGGCACCAACATCTACATGACGCTGGCGGCCCTCTTCATCGCGCAGGCGACCGGCATTCACCTCTCCTTCGGCGAACAGATTCTGCTGCTGCTCGTTGCCATGCTCTCCTCCAAGGGTGCGGCCGGCATCACCGGCGCGGGCTTCATCACGCTCGCGGCAACCCTCTCCGTTGTGCCTTCGGTTCCCGTCGCCGGCATGGCGCTGATCCTCGGCATCGACCGTTTCATGTCGGAATGCCGCGCCCTCACCAACTTCGTCGGCAACGCAGTTGCCACCATCGTCGTCGCCCGCTGGGAAGGCGAACTGGATCAGGATCAGCTTGCCCGCGTGCTGAGCGGCCAGGAAGAGTTCACCGGAATCGCCGATGTGGATCAGCTTCCGGCTTCGGTGCAGCCCGCCGAATAATAAGACCTCCCAAGGTCCGGCCTGTCCCGGTTTCTCCGGGCAGGCACATATGGAAAGCCCGGCGCATCGACAGGATGCGCCGGGCTTTCTTTGTTCAGGCTCGCGCCCACTAAACGGGGTTTTTATCGGCCGGAAGATGCGGTAGAGCCGAAGCGGAACAAATGCGATAAGCGGAGTGGCGGCATGAAGAACCTGTTTCTGGCCTGGCAATTCTGGGCGCTGCTATCGGCAGCCTTTGCGGCGCTCACCGCCATCTTTGCGAAGGTCGGCGTCGAAAATATCAATTCCGATTTCGCCACTCTCATCCGCACCGTCGTCATTCTCGCCGCCGCCGGCCTGATGGTTTACATCACCGGCAACTGGCAGCAGCCTTCCACCATCTCGGGTAAAACCTGGCTGTTCCTCGTGCTTTCGGGACTGGCCACCGGCGCATCGTGGATATGTTATTTCCGGGCGCTGAAACTCGGAGACGCCGCCCGCGTCGCGCCCATAGACAAGCTGAGCGTCGTGTTTGTTGCCGTCTTTGCGGTGCTGTTTCTGGGCGAAAGGCTGTCTTTGCCCAACTGGCTCGGCGTGGTGCTGATCGCCTGCGGCGCGGTGCTTGTGGCCTATCGGGGATAGGCCAGCCGGATAAACCGGCCGGCACAATTGCTGAAGTCATCAGCCTCGGGCAGCCGCAACCTTGTCGAGACCACGCTTCACACCGGCAAACAGCTCGTCCAGCTGTTCGGCCGTAATGATGAGCGGCGGGCAGAAGCAGATGGACTCGCCGATAGGCCGCGTGATGACACCCTCCTCCTCGATGGCCGCGGCAAGGGCGAGCGTGGTATCGCCGGGCTTCATGCCCTCCCATGGCTTCACCTCCAGCGCGCCGATCAGGCCGATACCGCGCGAGGAATGAATAAGCGGGTGATCGGCGAGCGCCTTCAGATGATCGAGAAACTTGCCTTCCAGCCGGGCGACGTTACCGACCAGATCGCGCTCCTGAATGATCTTCAGGTTCTCCAGCCCCACAGCTGTTGCGACGGGATGGCCGGAGGCGGTGTAACCATGGCCGAAGGAGCCGATGCGGTCGGATTCGTCGGCAATCGGCTGGTAGAAATTGTCATTCATGATGATCGCCGAAAGCGGCATATAGGACGACGAAATCTGCTTGGAGACGACAAGCACATCCGGCTTGATGCCATAGGTCTCGCAGGCGAACATCTTGCCGGTTCGGCCGAAACCGCAGATCACCTCATCCACCACAAGCAGAATATCGTATTTCTTCAGGATCGCCTGAACGCCTTCCCAATAACCTTCGGGCGGCAAAAGAACGCCGCCGGCGCCCATTACCGGCTCGCCCCAGAAAGCGGCAATGGTTTCCGGGCCTTCGCGAAGAATCAAATCCTCCAGCTCTTTCAGGATACGCGCGGTGAAATCCGCCTCGCTTTCCCCTTCCTTTCCAAAATGCACATAGGAGGGGCAAGCCGTATGCAACATGCGGTCCAGCGGCAGGTCGAAGCTTTCATGGTTACGCGGCAGGCCGGTGATTGAGGCCGAGGCAATCGTCACGCCATGATACCCCTTGATGCGGCCGATGATCTTCTTCTTTTCTCGTCTGCCCAGAGCGTTCGAGCGATACCAGACCATCTTGGCGACCAGATCGTTGGCCTCGGAGCCGGAGGAGGTGAAATGCACCTTGGACATCGGCACCGGTGAAAGCTCGATCAGCAGCTCGGCGAGATCAACCGACGGACCGTGCGTCTTGTAGGAAAAGGTGTGGTAATAGGGCAGCTTCTGCATCTGCTTCGTCGCCGCGTCCACCAGCCGCTGTTCACCGAAGCCGAGCGCCACCGACCACAGCCCCGCCATCGCCTCGATATAGCGCTTGCCGCTGCTGTCGGTTACATAGATGCCTTCGCCGCTCTCGATCACCAGACCGCCGGTCTTTTCGAATTTGCGCAGATTGACGTTCGGATGCATCTGATAGGCGATATCGCGTGCCTCGACGGAATTCGGCAGGATGGTCATCGATGAAGGCTCCATTTTCGGTTGATGCTCGGCGTGTCAGACGTGCTGTCCGCCATTGATGTGAATTTCCGCGCCGTTGATGTAGCTCGACTGTTCCGAGCACAGGAAATAGATGGTCTGCGCCACCTCGGCCGTGGTGCCGAGCCGCCCGAGCGGCACCTGGGCTTCCACCAGCTCGGCCGTTCCGGGGGAGAGGATGGCGGTGTTGATCTCGCCCGGCGCAATCGCATTGGCGCGCACGCCGCGCGGACCGAACTCATGCGCCAGCTCGCGCGTCAGCGCCGCAAGCGCCGCCTTCGATGTGGCATAGGCCACGCCGGCAAAAGGATGCACCCGTGAGCCGACAATCGACGTGACGTTGACGATTGAGCCTTTTGCCGCTTCCAGTTCCGGCAAAAGCGCGCGGGCGAGCAGCGCCGTCGAAACAAGATTGACGTTCAGCACCCGCGTCCAGATTTCCGCCGTCGTATCCATGACACCCAGACGGCTGCCACCCTCGCCCTTCGGCGAAATTCCGGCATTGTTGACAAGCGCCGCAAGCTTTCCCTCCGGCAGGCGTGAACGCACCTCGTCCGCCAGATCGTCAATGCGGGACAGGTCCTCCAGATCGGCCTGAATGTGGCTCTCCCGCGCTGACGGCCAACGGCATTCCTCGGAGAAGGGTTGCCGCGATACGGTGAGAATTCTCCAGCCCTTTTCCTGAAACAGCTTGACGGTGGCGTGCCCTATTCCACGGCTTGCGCCGGTCAGAAGCATATAAGGAACAGCCATATGAGAACTCCTGTGCCATGCGGACCGTTGAGCCGGCCGCGCATTCAGCCCCACATGTTAGAGCGCTGCCACCGGCTGACAAGGTCTTTTTTGTCGCGGCGCAGCGATGGCGGATCGGCGACGGGCTAATCCCATTTGATGCACGGCTTTCACCCGAAGGGAATATTTGAAGCCGACCGTTTACCCATAAAATGAAGCCTCCCGAATGTGTGATCAGTATTGGGAGGGGGACGAATGCGTATCGATATCATCGACACGGACGCCGGCTTCGAGGCGATCCGCGAAAACTGGGATGCGGTGTTCATGGCCGATCCCCATGCCCGGCATTTCCTCTCCTGGGGGTGGCTGAGGGACTATATGCCGCGCCGCAGGCGCTGGTTCATTCTTGCGCTGCGCGAACGGGCGGAAGGCTCGCCCTATGTTGCGTTTTTCCCGCTGCGCATCGTCACCGAACCGGACAAAAAAACCGGACGTTTCCACGACAGCATCGTCATGGCCGGCAATGCGGCGGCCGATTACACCGGTTTCATCACCCTGCCGGACTATGAAAATCACGCAGTCGCCGGTTTCTGTTCCTATATCCGCCAGCAAAACTGGACCGAGCTGAAGCTCGATTATCTTTCCGGCCCTCCGGAACGCCGCGACGCTATGATCCGGGCACTTCAGGGCCCGCTCGTCATGTTTCGCGACAACATGCCAACCAACCCCTACAACATCAACAATTGCATCTGCCCGGTGGTGACGCTGCCGGACACGTTCGACGGCTATCTCGACAGTCATATGAGCAGCCAGACCCGGCAGAAGCTGAGGCGTTTCCTGAGAAAAGTGGAAGGCGGCGACGAATATCGCATCACCTTTGCAACGAGGGAAACAATCAAGCGGGACATGGACATCCTGTTCGATTTCTGGCGCATCCGCTGGGCGCCGCACAAAGGCAAGGAACGCACGGAACTCCTGATCGGTGCGACACGGCAGATGCTGATGGACGTCTATATCCGTGGCGACCTGGAAGTGCCGGTGCTGTGGTTCGACGACCAGCCGCTCGGCGCGCTCGCCAATATCATCGACCGCCAGAAGAAATCGGTCCTGTTCTACATTACCGGCCGCGACGAGAACTGGAAGACCCCTTCCCCCGGGCTCGTGCTGCATGGCCATTGCATTCGCAGGGCAATCGAGCAGGGTTTCAAAACCTATGATTTCCTGCGCGGCAACGAGCCTTACAAATATTTCTTCGGGCCGGAGGAGCAGAAGCTGAGCTGCACGCTGTTCCGCACCCGCTCGGGCGACAATCTCGGCGGCACGCTTCACCCGCGCAGCATCCGTTTTGTCTACGAACAGGCCCTCAAACTCTATAAGACCGGCCAGAAGGCGGCCGCCAATATTGCCTTCGCCCAGGTGCTGACTGCGGCACCGGACCATCTCGGCGCGCAATTCGGGCTCGCCAATCTGTTGTTCGACCGGGGTGAATTCCGAGAGGCCGAAATCGCCTTTCTCAGCCTTCTGGCCGCCGGGCAGGAACCCGTTGTCCTTTGGCTGCGCATCGGCGAGGCCCGGCTGGCGCAGCAGCACTACCACGAGGCGTCCGAGGCCTTCCGCCAGGTGACCAATCGCGCGCCCTTCCACCGGGAAGCGCTTTACAAATGCGCCGTGGCGCTGATTGCCGCCGAAAGAACGATGGAAGGTGCGGAAATCCTCGACAGGCTGCAGCACTATCATTCGGACGATGCGGCACATCTGGAATATGCGGAAAAGGCCCGTGCAGCCCTTGCCCGGCTGGAACTGGCAAAAGCCAAGGTTCCGCTGCCAGCCGATGTCGTCACGCTCGCCATCAAGCCGAAAGCGGCGGGCAAACGCTGGCACCCGCCAAAGGTTTTGCATTAAAGGCAACGCCCTGTAAGTTGCGGCAGGAAAAACCGGCCGGACGACTTACAAGGATTTTTGATGTTTCTGACCAACAAGGACATGCTCGATCTCATTGAGCTTCGCCATGATCTTCACCGTCATCCGGAAATCTCCGGCGAGGAGAAGGAAACGGCGCGGCGCATCCGCGCTTTCCTCGAGCAGGCGCAGCCCGACCGGCTTTTCGCCGATCTCGGCGGCCATGGCGTGGCTGCGGTCTATGACAGCGGTAAAAGCGGCCCGGCGATCCTCATCCGTTCGGAACTCGATGCCCTGCCCATTCACGAAAAGAGTGACGCCGAATACCGCTCCGGCACTGATGGCAAAGGCCATCTTTGCGGCCATGACGGCCACTCCACCATTCTGACGGCGCTGGCGCTCGGCCTTTCCCGGCAGCGGCCCGCGACAGGTCGCGTCATCCTTCTGTACCAGCCGGCGGAAGAAACCGGCGCGGGCGCCGCCGCCGTCCTCGCCGACTCGCGTTTTGGGCAGATAAAGCCGGATTATTCCTTTTCGCTCCATAACCTGCCCGGCCTGCCTTTCGGCCATGTCAGCGTGGTGGAGGGCCCGGTCAACTGCGCGTCGCGCGGGGTCAAAATCCACCTTTCCGGCAAGACGGCGCATGCGTCTTCACCTGAACATGGCATTTCCCCGATGCGGGCAATATCCCGGCTGATGCCGGCCTTGGCCGAACTGGGCTCCGGTTTTCCGCCAGAGCCCGATTTTTCGATGGTGACGATCACCCATGCCGTAATGGGCGAAGCCGCCTTCGGAATTTCCCCGGCCGATGCTGAAATCTGGGCGACACTGCGGACACTGACCGACAACCGGATGGAAAAACTCTGCGAGGCTGCGGAAACTCTGGCTAAAAAGGTGGCGGACGAACAGCAGCTGACCCTCGACATCACCTATGACGATATTTTCCTGCATTGCGAAAATGCGCCTGACGCGGTCGGGCATATCCGGCGCGCGCTGGACGAGGAAAAAATCTCCCACGGTTCGGAGGGGCTGCCCATGCGGGCTTCCGAGGATTTCGGCCGCTTTCGCGCCGTTTCGTCATCGGCGATGTTCTTTCTCGGCGCAGGCCGGGACTATCCCAACCTGCATAATCCGGATTACGACTTTCCGGATGCGTTGATCGGCACCGGCGCGCGCATCTTCATGCGCATCATCCGCAACCTCACCGACGCGAGATAGCAGCGACTGTTGCTATATCCAGCCGCGATCAGCCGCCCGTCAGCCGCCCTGTGGACCGTTGCTCGGCCGGGCGGCGCGCACCGCAGCCAGCCCCCGGATGCCATCCTTGTTTCCGATAGCTGTAAGGCTTTCGAAAATCTGGGCGGCCTCACCATAACGGCGCATGGCGAGGTAGGAATAACCGCGCAGCACCATCAGGTCCGTGCGCTCATCCGCCAGCCGCGCCCGCTGGTCGAGCAGGAGAAGCGTTTCGGCATATCGCTTCGACCCGAATGCGGAGACCGCTCGATCGGCAAGGATCGAAACCTGCAGCTCCGTCGCGCGTGGGCGATCCATACGCGATTTCGTCGCCGAGACGGCTGCATGGTCCGTCAAGCCCATGCGCAGATAGGCAAGGCTCTGGCCGTAGGCTGCGTCGCTTTTGACATTGGATTGACCGCTTTCAATTGCGGATTCGAAAGCTTTCAGAGCCTCCGCCGGCCGGTTCGTCTCCATCAGGCACCAGCCGAGATCGAGCGCCTGCTGTGGCGGCAGACGTTGCGGATCGGGATAGGCCGCGCAGGAACGCGGGCGCGATGCAGCACCGGCTTCCCTTTGCACCTGCGCGGGGCGGCGCGCCTGCTTGCGCGAAGGCTCAGGCTGCTGGACGACAGGCGGGTTATAAACCACCGCCGTCTCACCCTGCGGTGCACTGGTCTGCACGGGCGGCGCCGTTACCTGTGCGACAACCGGCGGCGCGGTTATGGGAGCAACCGCCTGCCCGGGCTGGTCCACCATGCGCGCCGTTCCGACATCGGCGATACGTTGCGAACGGCCTCCCCATTGCTGCTGGATGCCACGCAGGCCGGCGAGATTGCGAAGATCGTGATAGCTGACCGCCATGCCGTAGGCTGACGGCTCATCATCGGGTTTCCAGCCAAGGGCCGTGCTGAACCATTGCAAAGCAAGCGGCGTCTGCCGGAAGGCAAGCGAATACCAGCCGAATTGCTGCGCCGTCGCCGCATCCTTCTGCGCCACCGTTTCGGCGGCGATACGTTGCAGCACCTCCGGCGGCAGGACGACCGGCGGCTCCAGCGCCAGAAGATTGGCCGTTGCGGCGAGATAGGTCGCAAGCGCATCGTCGGATGCCTTGCGCCATTTATACATGACGTCCTCGGCCTCACGCGGCTCGTTACGGTCGATCAGCGCCAGCGCCAGCCCCTGCGAAGCCGATGCGCTGTCTTCCTCTTCCCGCGCCTTGCGGAACCATTTTTCCGCCTCCGCCATGTTCTTTTGCCGGATATTGTACCAGCCGAGCAACAGGGCGTCGCTTGCAAGCTTGTCGGTCTCGGCAAGCCGCTGAAGCCGCATCACATAGGCCGAAGGAACGGCAATGCCCTCCTTCTCCCCTGCCTTGGCCACGAACTGGCGGGCGAGATCGTTCTTGACCGGTTCGAATTCCAGCTGACCATCGGCGCCCGGTTTTTCCTTGGCCAGCAGTTCGTCCATCATTTCCGCCGGCAAAAGCGCGGATGCCTTCTGCACGGTGGCGAGCCTGTCGCTGGCGACCGTGCAATTGTTGAGGATGTAGAGATAGGCGTCCCGCGCCCGTCCCATCCGGTCGGTATTGGCGAAGGCATCGGCAACCCGCCACAGCACATCGACCTCGCCGCATGTCAGCAGGCTGGGATTATTGGCGGCTGTATCCACCACTGTCGTATATTGCTTGAGATCGGAAGCATTGACGAGCCGTTGGCGCGCTTCGGCAAGGGAAAGCATGCCCGTCAGATTGTCGGGTGGCTGCCAGCCGGGCTCCGCCTGCTGGCGGTCGGCAATCGCCTTCCTCACTTCGGCATAACGGCCGTCGGTATAAAGCTGCCACATGGCGTCGAGCCGTGGATCGCCATTTTCGGGAATGGCGAGAGGATCGGCAGGCGGCGTCCAGTTGGGATATAGCGCGCGCAGGCGCGCGATTTCGGCCTGAAGACGCTGCGTATCGCCCCTCGCCGCGAAATAGCGCAACGCACTCAGATCGACCTCGGGCATATCAGCCGATGCAGGCTGGGTGACGCGAGGGTCCGGCGCCTGCGCCGTCTGTGTTTGCAGCGCCTGCCCGCCAGCCTGTGTCACCGGCAAGGGGTCGGTCGCGGGCACCGTGACCGGCGGTGTCGCGGGCTGCGTTACCTGCGCCATTTCACGGTTCTTGACGAAAGCGTTGATCTGCGCCGGATTGGCCGCCGCCGGCAAAACACGCTGTACCGCCCGGTTGTCGCCGACCGCCGAGGTATGCACGTCCGACACCCGCCCAAGAATGCTGTCGCGCCAGTGGAAGGCGGCAAGCGCTATCAGAAGCAGAATGAGAGCCGAGGTCGACAGTGGCTTGTTCATCGGCATTCCCCGTTATTCCTTGCCAGAAACGACAATGCCAGAAGATGCAATGTGGAAGGATAATAAAGTGTTGGCTGGAAGTTTTTGAGTTCGGCGGAAACGGCCGGCCCGCCGGCGACACAGGCCGCGAGCGCCGGAATGATGCGATAGCCGGGATCGGACAGGACATCCTTGACCGCTCCGCTCTTCAGGTCGAAGGTTCCGGCAGCGCCGCTTTCCAGCGTCATGCCGCCTTTCAGCCGGGCGAGCAGCTCCGGCGACCCCATATTCGCCCTTGCGAGATAAAGTGGTATGCGCACCGCATTATAGCCGAATTCCGGCGGGAAGCCCGATGCCGGCTGCGGCTTCGTCTTCACCGATACCCAGTCAGCCGGCAGTTTTCTATCGCTGAAAGCGAATGTCCCGATCTGCGCCAAACCGTCATCGGCAAGCGCTTTCCAAAGCGGCGATGGCGCAACAAGATTGAGCACCGGAAAGGCCTCGAAAATCAGATAGGAAGGATTGACCACTGGCCCATCCTCCCGGTCATCCTCGTCGAAACCGCTGGCCGCCGGCAGAAGCAGCGTTCGCCCGCCGCGTTGCACCACCGTCTTCCTGAGAATGGCGGATGCGATGGCCGCGGATGCTTCGGCATAATCCTGCCGGTTCCATTGCCCTGCCGCCAGCGCCAGCGCATAGGCGATCAGGATATCGCCATCCGTAGCGTTGTTGATATCGGTTACATGCGGTCTGGTGCGCGGATCCCATTTCCAGGCGGAAAGCCCGTCGTCACGCACCAAAAGCTCGGTGCGCGTGAAACTCCAGATCAGCTCGAAGTCGGACAGGTTGTCGGCAAGCACGGCAAGCCACATGCCGTAGCCCTGGCCTTCGCTATGGCTGATATTGCCGTTGCCGGTATCGATGACGCGGCCGCCGGGATCGAGAAACGCGCCTTTATAGGCAGACCACGCCTCCGGCGAAACCGAAGCGGCGCGGCTGACGGAAATACCTGCAATCACCGTCATCATGGACAGGAAGAAAATGCCGGCCAGTTTCGAGATCCCGTTCTTCATCGATGCCGTCCCATCATGCGCAGCATCGTGAAAGTGGCGAGGCCGAGGAGAGATACGAAGCCGATGAACGCCAGCGAATAGGAAAGAACGTTGGACGACAGCCAGTTGGCCGCGACCAGCCTCCAGTTGGAAAAGGAAAACGCCCGCGTGACGTAAAAATACGGCCGTTCCACCTCCACCGTTTCAAGTTTTTCGGCAGCGGCATCGTAAGCGGCAACGCGTCCAGTGACACCGCGCCAGCGGTTTTCCCGCGTCATCGCCGCCATCCCGTCAAGAAGTTCCGCGGACGTTGGCGCCGTGGCAAGCGTCCACACCCCTTCGCCGGAGGGGCTCAGTCCCTGGGCCAGCATGAAGGAAACATTGCTTGGCGGCGCATAGAGCTGTTCGGCTGCCGGCAGGAAGCGTAGCGTATCCGAACTCAGGTCGAAATTCCGCTTCATCCACTCCTCGAGAGAAGACACCTGCCCCTCCCATACACCGCCGTCCACCCGCTCTCGCCAGTCGTTGAAAAGGGTTTCGCTGCTTTGGGCGGGCGGCTGAACGCCGGTTCCCATTTTCCAGGATATCTGACTGGAGGGAACAAGATTGAACTGGCCGATCAATGCCTGCGGGAATTGCGAAATCGTGCCGACGAACAGCGCGTCGCGATCACCGATCACCAGCGGCGAGGCGACAGTCTCGATGTCGATGGGATGCCCCGCCACGCTTGCCAGCCGGCTGATCAGCGTGGCTGCCGCAGACATGGTGTCGGTGTCGAAACGGTCGAGCGACAGGGCAACAGGCGCTCCGCCCGTCCGATAGGGCTGTCCGGCCCCCGCCATCGCGGCAAGATCCGGCTTGCGGCCGATCTGCGCATAGTCCGGAATATGAAGTTCCGACGTGTCGAACAATGCAAAACGCGGCGTTGTGCTGGCAGGGGCGCCCGGCGCGCAGGCCTGATCCTGCGCCGTCATCAAAACTGCCTCGATGGTGACCTTGTTCGGCCCGGGCTTGAAATGACGCATCGTCACATTGATCGGCAGATGCCGGAAAATGCCGCCGCCATTGTTGGAAATCGGTACGGTCGAGGCGATCTGGTCATTGACGTAGATATCGACATGGCTGCCCGGCAATACCTGCGACGAATAGGCGGCATCGAGAAGAAGCGACGCCTCACCATAAGCGGACGCATAAAAATCGGCTGGCATGCCGACGTAAAATTCGTTGCGGAAACGCCGGCCGCCAAATTCGGTGCTTTCGAGACCAAGTTCGGAAAGCGCGATACGGCGATCCGACATGACAAGCGGCACATCCGGCGCATGCCAGCTTCGGGTCGAAAAAGTCGTTCTCTGCGCACCGGGTGTGCGCGATATCGACGAAAACAGCGTCTCAATTGCCGCCTGAACCGCCTGCGGGGTGGGGCCGCTGACGAAAAGCGGCGAAAGACCGCCCGGCGCGGCGGCGCCAAAGCCGGCAAAAGCCCCCGCCGAAGCCTCGGGTGGCAGCGTTCCGGCAATTCCGGCAATCTCGCGGGCCGTTCCGACGAAGACCGTCAGCGTGCCCGCCTTGCGTTCAGCGGAAGGAGCGGCCACGAAACGGATCGTCTGGTTCGGCATCTGGGTTCTGAGCGCCAGCGCCTGTGAAAGACGCAGGAGAGAATCCGCAAATGCCGGATTGCCGAGCGCCGGTGCGACAATCTCGATAGACGTCATCGCCTTGCCATCCGGCCCCGTTGCCTGAATATCGTCGATATTGGCAAAGCTTCCGGCGACATCCGCATTAAAGCCGATATAGGTATTGGCAGGGTCTACATCGGTCCACAGATCGTAGGTGGACTGGATCGTGCAATCGGTTCTGTGGCGCTGCTGCACGCCCAGTCTCACGACATTTGAGCCGACCTGCAAGACGCCGGGCGGTATCTTCAAGGAGACATTGCCCTCGCTGTCGGGCGCTTCGATACGCGCCGGATCCAGCGCGACATTGTTCAGGCTGACCTGAAAATTCGAGCTTTCCGGCGCGACCACGATGGCGTTTTGATACCCGATATTGAGCGAAACGGCGGCGTTCACCTGCTCCGGCGTCAGATAGATGCTCCATTGCCGCCGGTCCATCTCCCCGGAAAGACTGAGCTTTTCATAGGGCAGGATGTATCGGCGGCGGCTGTCGGCGTCGAGCGACGGGGCCGTTACGGGAACGGGTCTCGCACCTTCCTGACGCGGAGGAGCCGCAACCGGCGGCGGCAACGGAACGGCTGGGCGCTGTTGCGACTGCGGCGCGGGCTGAACCGCAAATGGCGGCGAGGCGGATGGCTGAGACGGCGTCTGGGCCGGAATTTGGGCCGGAATCTGTGCAGGTGGCTGCTGACGCGGCGCGGCAGGCGCGACGGCGGACGGCGGCACGGGTGTCGGAGCCGTCCGGGCGGGCCGTTCCGGCGACATGTCGAAGGGCGAGGACTGCGCCATCGCGCCCGTGGCGACGGCCCCCCATACCAACATTGCCAGAGTATCCCGGATGGGTTTACGGCCGGTCATTTTACCGCTCCGACAGGTTTGGCGTCTCTGGGAGCAGGCTTCAGTGTTCGGACCAGATAATAAAGGCCGCGCTGCGTCTGGAAGAGCGATATGGCGAGGAAGATGGCCGTACCACGGATAAGGCCGGGGTTCTTGCGGCGCACCCGCTGGAATTCGCTCCATTGTTCCGAATTGGCGAAGATCAGGTCCGCAATCAGGCGGTGATCGACGGCGCGTTGCGGCGAGAAGGTACAGCCGATCGAGACGAAACCCTCGCCCTTCACCGTTCGCACCACGTTGACAGGCATGGTTTCCGGCACGCCCTCGCTATGCGGCTTGACCTTCACGATAGCCGTCGCGCCTTTTTCGATGGTTGTCGCGCTGTCGAAGAGATTGATCAGCAGGCCATGCACCGAGACGTTATCGATGGAAGCCGGCACCCAGGCGTCGCTACCCTCGAGCTTGACTTCGCAACGCCGTTTGACCGTGATGCGCCGCGACGCCGACTTGTCGCCGCGCTCGGAAACGACGCCGAGCGCACAGCCTGCAAAGATGAGATTGAGCAGGTTCCAGCCGCCGACCACAAGCGTGACATCCGCCTTGTAAGGCTCGCTGTAGATGCGCCAGGCGGCAAAGGCCATCGCCACCAGCAGCAGCGCGAAAATGACGAAGAACGGCCGGCTGATTTCCGAAAGCCGTGCCTCGGCAATGGATTCATCCTTCGCCGTCACCTTGAAGGTGGGCTTGCCGGGATTGAAAATCACCGAAACGACGGCAGGCAGGAGGTGAACCGTCTGCACATATTCGTAAAGTTCCGAAATCCACGGCCAGCGGAAGCTGCCATAGAGATAGTTCTGCATCATCAGGTTCACGAGCATATAGGCCGCCGTATAGGCCAAAAACTCGCCGCCCGAGGCCACGAAAATCTGAAGGTCGAAGAACAGGTAGAACAGCGGTGCGAACAGGAAGATGGTGCGCGGGAACGGAAACAGCCAGAACAGTGTCGATGACATGTAGCAGAGACGCTGCGTAAACGAGAGACCGCGCCGGAAAAGGGGCTGGCGGAAGATCAGGATCTGCATCATGCCCTGCGCCCAGCGGCTGCGCTGGCCGATGAAGCTTGCGAAGGTGGCCGGCTGCAACCCGGCGATCAGCGGCTTGTCGACATAGATACTGTTCCAGCCGCGCGAATGCAGCGCCAGCGCCGTTTCGCAATCTTCCGTGATGCTGACGCCGCTGAAACCTTCGGTATCCTGCAATGCCTCACGCCGCAGCACGGCGGCCGAACCGCAGAAGAATGCACCGTTCCACTTGTCGAGGCCGCGCTGGATGATGCCGTAGAACATCTCGTTTTCGCTCGGCATCGTCTCGAAGGTGCGCAGATTGCGCTCGATGGGATCGGGATTCACGAAGAAATGTGGTGTCTGCACCAGAAAGAGCCGCGGATCCTCTTCGAAATAACCAACCGTTTCCAGAAGGAAGTCGCGGGCGGGCGCGTGGTCGGCGTCGAACACGGTCACGAGCTCGCCGGTCGAATGGGCAAGACCGTTATTGAGATTTCCGGCCTTGGCGTGGACGTTGCGCTCGCGCGTCAGATAGCGCACGTCGAGGTCCTCGCAGAGCTTCTTCAACTCCTCGTGGCGGCGCTGCGCCGCCTGCGCCTCGACGATATTGCTGGCGTTGCGCTTCTGCACCGAGCCGCCATCGTCCAGCAGCCAGACGGTGAACCGGTCGGCCGGATAATCCATGTTCTTAGCCGCTGCGAGCGTATTGGCGAGAAGCTCAGCGTCCTCGTTATAGCTCGGCACGAAGACATCGACCGTCGGCCGGTAATCGGGTGAACCGGGCCTCGTCTTGCGCGACGGCAGCGGCATCGACACGATGACGAGACTGAGCGCCAGCATCACAACGCTGTACATTTCCGCCAGATAGAGCAGAAAACCGGGAATGAAGTTCTCGAGCTGGTTAACGGGCGGCAACGTGCTGGTGGTGCGCCAGTAGACATAGCGCAGCACGATGGCCGTGCCGAAACCGAGCGCTACCAGACGCCAGGCCCCCTGCCCATTGAAGCTCTTGATCGTCGCCAGCAGGATGAGCGAAATCGCCGTGGCGACCAGATGCGTCTGCAGGCTGACCGGCATCGTGACGATGGCCAGAACGCAAAGCGACACAAGTAACCAGACAATGATTGTGATGGCCTTGCTCATCCAGAAACTTTCCGTTGTCTTCCCCACCCGGAATTTCGGTCCGGAATTTTTGCGATCTGCGCCTTGGCGTGCTCTTTCCCGCTGGTTCCGGCGATCACCTGCATCCTGACGCCACCCCCGAACCGGACAGACATGCGGGCGACGGAATGGAAACCTGCGGGACCTGCGACGGTTGCCGGCCACTATCTGCCGGCACACCATCCAGGCGCCTGCCCGCCACCGTGGGCCTTGCAGGCTGGAGGGGTGCGCCAGCCGATGCGGGCGACGGGATACTGACTGCAGCAACGGGTGGAAGCGGCTGCGGTTCCGGCTGGGCGGGCGGTGCAACGGCAGCCGTGCGACGAACGGGCCGGGGCGGCACGCTCGCGGTCACCTCGCTGCCGGGCCGCATCGGCACCTCATCCGCCTTTATGGGATAGACCGGGTGGCCCGGACGCCCGAGATTTTTATCCACCGCCTGCGGCGTGCCGTAAGGGTTCCAGCTGGGCGAGGCATAGGTGCCGGTGATCGTGTAATTATACATGACCGCCAGCAGCCGCTCGACGCTGGCGCCCGACTGGCAAAGGCGCAGCCGCACCTTGATGCGCCCGAGATTTCGGAAATCCTGCCGCATGCTTTCCGGCGAGCGTATGTCCTGCCATCCATAAAGGCAGGTATCGTCGCCACGGCCGCTGCCGGCGGCATAGGAGAACGCGCCATAACCGTTTTGCAGGTAATTTGCCGACATGGCGATATTTTCGCCCGGAAACTCGGCGCGGATTTCCCGCGCGACGGAAGATGCCCTGAAACCGGAAAAAGCCAAAGCGTCGCCACCGGTATCGCCAGCCTGTTGTGGCCCGAAAAACTCCGCCTTGATGTAGTTCTGCCCGGGGGTGGTGGCCTCGGAGCGCAAGATGACCTGCTGCGCCACGGCGTTGGAATAGGTGCGGTTGACCACGGTCACGATTTCAGGACCACCGGGCGGCGGGAAAACCAGCGCCTCGGAAGGAGACAGCATCTGGGATCCCCCGAAGGACCGAACGCCCGCGGGAGTATTGCAGCCCGACAGAACCGCAATGGAGAACAGCAATAAAGTATAGGCAGAAAAATTCACTGCCTTACGCCCCTTTATTTCCCCAACGCCGCCCAGGTTACAAGGAGACCGAATCACTAATGAGCAGACCATTGTTACGAAATACGTGAGGACTACGAATAAGCAATCTCAAATTTGCGTTGTAATTTCTGACACTTTATGGCTAGCGAATCACCATTTCCGCCCATGTTCGCCATGGAACAAGGTGGAACCAATCGCGCTGCTGGGGGTTGGCTTTCTGTCAGGTCCATAATTTTACGGTTGCAGCGCAATATGTCCCATGGTCTACTTGCCTCCATAATGACGTATTTTTATTGGTCCGCTTTTTATTCAACTGTAAAAACAGAGAGTTGACTCATGACATTGCAATTTCCGAGCATCGCGCAGACGCTTGCCGAAGAGATCGGAAGATTACGCAAATGGCTGGATGAGGACGCCCTGCCCCTGTGGTGGGAGGCGGGTTCGGCCCGGCCTGATGGCGGCTTTTACGAACGTCTCGGCCAGGATGCGAAACCGGTTTTTTCCGATGACCGCCGCGCCCGCGTGCAGCCGCGCCAGGCCTATTGTTTCGCCGCCGCCGGCCAGCATGGCTGGCAGGGACCGTGGAAGGACGCGCTCCTGCACGGGCTTTCCTGGTTCGAGAAGGTCTATCGCCTTGAAAACGGCCTTTACGGCAACCTTGCCGACCAGACGGGCCGGCTGATCGATCCCTCCTTCGATCTCTACAATCAGGCCTTTGCGCTGTTTGCCGCCGCACAGGCGGCTGCAAGCCTTCCCGAGCGCCGGGACGAGATGCGCGGCCGGGCGCTCGATATCCTTGCCATCCTCGAACGCGACTACAGACATCCGGTCGCCGGCTTCGAGGAAGCGAACCCGCCGCGCACGCCGCTCTGCTCCAATCCGCACATGCATCTCTTCGAGGCGATGCTGGCCTGGGAGGTGCAGGACCCGGACGGCCCGTGGTCGGCGCTGGCCGACGAGATCGCCGATCTTGCGCTTAACCGCTTCATCGATGGCGGCAATGGCGGCTTGCGCGAATTCTTCGCCCATGACTGGACACCGCATGACAGCGACAAAGGCCGGATCATGGAACCGGGGCACCAGTTCGAATGGGCCTGGCTTCTGGTGCGCTGGGGCAGCCTGCGCGGGAATGATGAAGCGATCAGGAAGGCAAAACGCCTCTTCGAGATCGGCGAAGAACACGGCATCTGCCCACGCCGCAAGGTGGCGATGATGAGCCTCTACGACGATTTTTCGGTGCATGACGGGCTGGCGCGGTTATGGCCGCAGACGGAATGGCTGAAGGCTTCGGTGCGGCTTGCGAGCGTCACGGGCGGTGAGGAGCGTCAGCGTTACCTCGCCTCCGGTCTCAGCGCCATCGGCGCGCTGCAGCCTTTCCTCGACACGCCGGTCAAGGGCCTGTGGTTCGACAAATGGCCGGCCGACAGGCCGATGCTCGACGAACCGGCGCCGGCAAGCACGTTTTATCACATCGTCTGCGCCATATATGAGGCAGAGGCCGTGCTGGCGACGGCTAGCTAATATTGGACCACCGGACGAGCGGCATCGCCGCTCGCCGGTTTTCGGCGTAGATCAGACCTTGGCCGGGCGCACGACGCGCCAGTCCGGTCTGCCGAGATTGTGCGGCCAGGGGTGAACATCCTTGTCGTTAAAATAGACGACCTCTTCCAGCTTCGGAAAATCCGCCTGTTTCAGCGTCACATCATTCATCCACGGACGAACATAGGAATCGCCGCCTTCATAACCCAGTTCGGCAACCCAGACCGGCTTGTTGAAGGTTTCGACAAGTCCATAGCCCTTGCGCAGCAGATCGGTGAAGGTCTTCGGTCCGCCATATTCGATCTTGTCGTACTCCTCGAGACCGAAAACCGAGAGGCCGACCAGATCGGCGTAGCTGTCACCTGGGTAGTAGGCCCGCAGACCGTCCAGACCTTTCGGTGACCACATTACCTTGACGCTGGGAACCGCCTTGCGGGTCATGTCCACCATGCGTTTATACGCCGAGATGTAATCACGCGGGTTCCAGCCCGACCACGAGAAGCGGCCGGACGTGTCTTCCATTTCCTGTCCCCAGCGCAGGATCAGCGGACTTTTCATCGCCGACATGCGTGCGGCGATCGCCTGCATGTTCTGGTCATAGTCGCCTCTCATCACCTTGCGGCGCAACTCGTCGGAGGTGAGCCGCCAGTTAACGTCCCAGGACCAGGGTTCTACGGTGATCAGCACGTTGCGCTTGCGCTCCAGAGCGTAGGCATCCGCAAGTGCGAGACTGTCGAGATCCACGTCTTCCCAGGGCAGGAACAGATGTTCCGACGCCACCCCGGTCTGGGCCGTGAAATCGCCGTGCGGATCGTAGGCACCAAAACGGATGCCGTCCGCATGCAATGTCGGTCTTTTGTCGGCAAGTGTCTTCATGCCCGTCGACGTCATGGGGGCGACACCCTGTGCGTCGAGCTTGAGCACCGGATACATGCCGGCGGTAAAGGCTGCGGCGGCACCACCTGCGAACAGAAGTTTTCTTCTTGTTATCTGCATGACACCTTACTCCCTACCTTGTTGCCGTCATCGCCTTGTCGTAGGCGGCGATCTGCGGCGTGACATCGTCCTTGCGGACGAGCTTGAGGAATTCATCGCCAGGGCGTGGCGGGTTATGCCGGAACACGTACCATGGCCCGCCCTGCTTGCGCTGGTAGAGCACCTTGCCAATGCGACCGTGGTCGAAGCAGGTATCGGCCTTGCCGTTTCCTGCCGCGCTTTTCCAGGTGGCGCGCATGCACAGGGTGCCTTTGGCATCGACGGTCCAGCGGCCTTCACCGATGGACTTCTTGCCCTTTTCTTCCGTTGCAGCGATGAATTTGCGGTCTTGGGCGATGAAGCGTCCACCGCCCGTTTCCCATTTCCAGGTCTTGTCGAAGTACATGTCCACGACTTCGCTGGTTCTGAGCGGTTTCGGCGTCTTCGTGCCGCCTGCAGCGTGGACCGCGCTTGGCACGACCACCGCAAGACAGAGTACGAAAGCGGAGAATCCGCATTTGCTTATTGTTTTTTTCATCACAGCCTCCTCCTTCATTGTCCGACCCTATTGTCGGCCAGCATGATCTCTCCGGTCGCCACCGCCGGCGGCGGCGCCACGATGGGTTCCGCCTGCATTTCCTGCGGTCCGCGCAGTCCCGGTACGGTAATGCGCAGTTTCAGACGCACCGATCTCGCACCTTCCACGCCCGCACCGGCGACCGTGAACCGCGTTTCGGTAAAACTGACATAGGGCTGCCCGTGCGACAGGGCCTCCAGCCCGCCGATCGCGTGGGAGCTGAGCTGTACGGCACTGCCCGCCACCAGCAGCAACGAACAGGCGGCGGCAGTCGCTCCCCCACGCAGTGCCGGCAGCTTTGGCAAGCCGTTTTCCATCGCATGGCGGATGAGCAGAAACACCGAAAGGCCCGCGTAGATCGCCACATTGATGGCGGCGAAGACGAAGAAGCCCTCCGCCCCGTTTTCCCGCGGCGCCAGAACCATGGCCACGAGGCTGAGCGCCGCCAGAAGAATGTAGGGTGCCACGACCCTCAGCGGCAGCGGCGGTTTTGCCTGCGTGCCCTTGGGAGTGATGCGGAAATCGACGAAATCGCCACGGATCGTGTCGCGTATCGCCGCCAGCACGCCCATCAGCGACCAGGGCCAGCGCAGGAACAGAAATACCATGGCCTCCCAGCTGAAGAGCTTCGCATCATGCGGGCGGAATGCGCCCGTGGCCCGCCAGAAGAAGGCAAACACGATCATGATCAGCGAAACCGGCAGGAAGTGCGCCAGGAACGCCGGATAGGATGCGTTGACCAGCACATCGCCGCGTATCAGCGCAACGGCGGGAAGCACGAACATCAGCGCCATGAAGCCGGAAAACAGCGGATACCAGAGCTGCGAAAACAGGAACTGGAACTTCAGCCGCGGCGGCAGCTTCGGCACGTAGTGCCTTGAATATTGCAGCAGAATGGTCATCAGGCTGCGCGACCACTGGAATTCCTGCACGATGAGATCGGCAAAGGTCACCGGTCCGTCGCCATGGGCGATGGCGTTGACGGCGTGAACGCCGCGCCAGCCGCCGGCATTCATCAAAAGCGTGGTGGAATGATCCTCGGCAAGCTCCGGCCCAAGGCCGCCGACCTCCCGCAGGGCTTTCGTGCGCACGGCATAATGAGAACCGATGCAGAGCGGCGCCCAGCCATTATTGTAACCCAGTTGCAGCGCGCCATGCAGGCTCGCCTCGGCATAAAGCCTGCCGCGCGCGGCCCAGCTTTCACCGGCATTGGCGTCGCAGATGCTCGGAGCCGAAACATATCCAACCTTCGGATCGGCAAAGGGACGCATGATCTCGCGCAGATAATCCGGTTCCGGCACGTGATCCGCATCGAACTGGGCGACGAAATCATAACGCTCGTAACCGTAGTGATCGTAGAAATAAGCGAGATTGCCTTCCTTGCAGCGTGTGCGCCGCGGCCAGGTCTTGCGATGATACTCCGCAACGCCCTGTCGGGTGGAAACGAAAACGCCGTGCGCGCCACACCATTTCAGCGTTTCCGCATCCGGAGCCTCATCCGCGAGCCAGACATCGAATTCCAGGCCCTTCTGTTCGAGCATGGCCAGCAGCGTCTTCTGCACCACCGCGAAAGGTTCCGACGGCGCCTTGGTGACGACCATCGCCACCCTGCCCCGTGGTAGAAGGGAGCGCCGGTCGACAACCTTCGCGTTCAGAAAGATGAAGATGAAATAGGATGGCAGAAGCGTGATCCACGCGAGCGTTATCGTCACGACGGTATAATAGGGCCAGTCGATGACACGATCGCGATCGAGCCACCAGATCCAGAAATAGGCGAGCGTCACCAGCCAGCCGCCAATGCCGAGAAGATAGGCCGTGCGGTTCCAGCCGGCAAAGACCGGCAGCATCCGCAAATCACTGGCGACTGCAACCGCACGGGCCGATGGAACGGAAGGGGTGGAATGGGCTTTCATGACCGCACCTCCAGTCCGAAACCGGGACCTGCCGTCCGGATGATGGTGTCGATATCCGAACGCTTCGGTATGAAACCGAGTGTTTCTTCCGCACGTTTGATATCTGCGAACAGGGCTGGCGGATCTCCGGCGCGCCTTGCGCCGAAATGCACCGGAACTTCCTGCCCCGTTACGCGATGGATCGCCCGGATGATATCGCCGACCGATGTACCGTGACCGGAACCGAGATTGACGCGCAGCGTCTCTCCGCCCTCGGCAAGATAATTGACGGCAGCCACATGGGCATCGGCCAGATCGCTGACATGGATGTAATCGCGAATGCAGGTGCCGTCGCTGGTGTCGTAATCCGCCCCGAAGACATCCAGTTGCGGAAGCCTTGCGGCAGCCGCCATCAGTGCCCGCGGGATCAGATGGGTTTCAGGTTCATGGCGCTCGTAAAGCTCACCGTCCGGGTCGGCCCCGGCGGCATTGAAATAACGCAGCGCCACGAAACGCAAACCGTAGGCAGCGGCATAATCCTCCAGCGCCATTTCGAAGATCAGCTTCGTGCGCCCGTAAGGATTGACCGGCATTTGAGCCGTTTCCTCACGGATGGGCAATTGCGGCGGCACACCATAGGTGGCGCAGCTTGAAGAAAACACCAGCCCGCCGATATTCTGGTCGAGACAGGCATCCAGCAGCGCAAGACTGCCGCCGACATTGTTGCGGTAATATTTGCGTGGATCCTCGACGGACTCACCGACATAGGCATTGGCGGCGCAATGGATGACGAAGGCCGGCGAGAACTCCTTGAGCGAGGCTTTCAAAAGGCCACGATCCAGAATGTCGCCCTCGATGAAGGGACCCCAGCGAACCGAATCCGCGTGACCCGTCGAGAGATTATCGTAAGCGATAGGCTTGAAGCCGGATTGGGCCAGCGCCTTGCAGATGTGGCTGCCTATGAATCCGGCCCCGCCCGTGACGAGGATTGTGCGGGGCATCTCATACGGCCTCCGCCACAGCCTTGCCGGCCAGCAATGCATCGAAATAGACGATGGTTTTTTCCAGGCCGATTTCGAGCGGCACGCGCGGCTGCCATCTCAACAGTTCGTTTGCCCGCGAAATATCGGGGCGGCGCTGCTGCGGATCGTCGATCGCGGCGGGCAGATGCACGATGCGCGAACGGGAACCCGTCATGCGGACGACGATATCGGCGAGCTGCCGCACCGGAATTTCGCTCGGGTTGCCGAGATTGATCGGCCCGGTGCAATCCTTCGGCTTGGTCGAAAAGCGCAGGAAACCGTCGATCAGGTCATCGACATAGCAGAAGGAACGGGTCTGGCTGCCATCGCCGTAAATGGTGATGTCGGTGCCCTTCAGCGCCTGGACGATGAAGTTCGAAACCACACGCCCGTCATCGGGTCGCATGCGCGGCCCATAGGTGTTGAAGATGCGTCCCACCTTGATATCGACACCGAAACTACGGTGGTAATCGAAAAACAGCGTTTCGGCGCTGCGCTTCCCTTCATCGTAACAAGCTCGCGGCCCGATTGTATTTACATTGCCGAAATAGGTTTCCGGCTGCGGATTGACGTGCGGATCGCCATAGACTTCCGATGTCGACGACTGCACGACGGTTGCACCACATCTGCGCGCCACTTCCAGCACATTGACCGCACCAAGGACATTGGTGAGCAGCGTGCCGACCGGATCGCGCTGATAGTCGGGCGGTGAAGCCGGCGAAGCGAAGTTGAAGATCAGCGAGACATCGATGTCATACGGTTTGCGCACATCGTGCTCGACCAGCAAAAACCGCTTATTGTCCCGCAAATGCGCCACATTCGCGGTGCGTCCGGTCGAAAGATCGTCGAGACAGATCACCTCGTGGCCGCAGCTCAACAGGCGTTCGCAAAGATGGGAACCGAGAAAACCGGCGCCGCCATTGACGAGAACGCGTTGGCCAGGTCTCCATTCGGAGTAGATGGTGACGCCGTTGTCGTGTTCGTTGGGAACGAAATTACGCATTACACACTCCTCCCCATGAGGAATCAGCGCAGCTGATTCATCTAAACTGGATCAAACTCCCGATTGTACGATATCCTGAATATCATCCTCCGGTTTTTACTTCTTCTGGAGGTTTAATATTTCGGTCAGATAAATTTCAACTTTCATGATAGGCGCAGAAGAAAACAGGTCAACTTCATTTTATCAAAATATTACAATTGATTACCCAAAATAGCCCCTTGATTTAATACTTTTTAACTATGCCTCTATTATGCCTTTCTTATTGAGCATTAGCGCAAGCTTCGCTCAACCAGTCGGGGCTATCCTGGTTTTGTAAGGCTCGGTCCACCGGGAACAAAACCGCCCGGCGAGATGCGACAGACAGTCGATTTCAGGGGACACACATGACGAATGAAATGCCTTATTCCCATAGCGGCAAAGCAGCCCGCCATTGTCGCTTCGCGCTTGTTGCCGCAGCACTTGTAACTTTCACCTTCGCGACGGCTTCATGCTCCGTGGTTGAAGACGCCGTTCTCATCAAGACCGCGTCGGCCAATACCGCCACGACCAAAAGCAGCGTCGTTCCGGCGAAGGCGTCCTACGGTTATCAAAAACCCGGCAACGCGGCCGTTACGCTTGTTGCCGATGCCTCGGGCGCACCCGCGGTATCTCGGCAGTCTTACTCGGGCTCCTCTCCCTACATCTGCTCACCGAGCGGATTCGGGCAGAAATCCCGCTGCTTCCTGAGGCCCTGAGCCTCCTGGAGAAACACCGGAGGGAACTGGCGTCCGGACGGCCCTAGCCGCCCTGACGCTCAGTTCTTCCAGCCGCCGGAGAACGTCGTGTCTTCATCTTTGTTGAAGAAGCGCGACGCCGCTTCCGTGCGGTTGCGCACGTTCATTTTCTTATAGATATTGCGAACGTGAACCTTGACGGTGTTCTCGGACAGATGCAGCCGATCAGCGATGATCTTGTTTTGCGTTCCCTTGCAAAGCAGGTCGAGGATTTGCACCTCGCGTGTCGTCAGCGCCGCCACGTCGCCCCTGCTTGCGGCAAGGGCATCGGCGCGGTTGGCGATCACGGCATCGCTTTGAACGCTCTTGCTGTTGACCGAAGGCGAATAGGGCGTGAGCTTGCCGAGAAGAGCGGCAGGAAAATGTTCCCCGCCCTTCATGAGCAGATCGACAGCCGCCATGAAAACATCGAGCCTGAGATTGAGCGGCAGCACGCCATCGATGACGCGCATTCCCACCAGCCTTTTCAGCGGCTCCTCGAATTTATCGATGGTTTCGACGACGAGCGCGATCGGCGCATCGGGATGTTTTTCCCGAACCTCCGAAAGAACGGCATGAAGACGGTCCCCCGACATCCTGTAAGGCAAAACCAGCCGTACATTGTTACCGTAGTCGTCCTCGATGCCCGCCGACGACCTTACGCTCACCACCGCGAATGTGGGGAACTTTTTGCCCAGCGCCTCCATGAGGCACTCGGAAAACAGGTCCGGATCCGCTATGACCAATAAAGTTCCATTTATAGGAGCAACGGCGTTTTTTTGTTTTGCCGCATAATCTGACGTTCCCATGAACATTGACGCCTCCCTCAAGCGCTTACGCATTACTTTCTTTTGGTTGTGCAGTCTGTCGTCCGCCGGCTATCTTTCCCCTGAATACTTGGGGGCGATTCTCCGCTTTAGGCCATGTCAACTATCATTAATTACCCGTTAATTAACACACGCTAATACGAAAAGCTGTGTAAATAAATGGCCCAAACGGGTTATTTTTTACAATTGACATACAAAATAGGTTACGCGGGGATAGAATCATTCATTCTGTAACCGCTGCAAAAACAAACACATCGGAAAAGCTTTCGCTGTGGTTTTGCCTTCCGGGAAAATATAACTTTTAGTTGATATCCCTTTACATAGCTCGCCGGCGAAGCACGCTGCAGCCTGTTCCTTTTCGGGATAAAGGCCTTTGTCCACCGAAATAAACCATGTTTCTCGAAAACGCCGCCTTGCCCTGACGAAGCGGCATTTTTTGAGGCCAGATCGGCGAAACGACCCGCCGGAGAACCCCCTGCGACATATATATTCGGGTAAAGCGCCGATATGTTTAACCCGAATTGATATCTAGGAAGCGCAATTTTTCTACGGCACAGTCTGACCGTCGCTGAACGGCGGCCGATGGAAAGACACCTCCGGCCTTACGTGTGTTTGAAAAACGCCGGTCCCTTTTCAAGAAAACATGCAAGCGAAAAGACGAAGCCACCGCGCTCTCCTTATGGAGCGAGGAACGGATTTGTGCGCCGTTTTACCGAGTAGCGCACAAGGGCTGAACGAAAAGAGCCCGATCACGGGCCACTACCGAACCGCAGATGATGCGTACCGAGTGCATCTGCAAAACATCAATCTTCATGCTACCCGGGGCAAGCGCGAAAAAATCCCGTTTGAGATGAGAGGGATTTCGAAAGCTGCTCCGAGCTTTTTCGGAGGAAATCGAAATGGGTTACGATCACAAGGCATCCGGCAGCGACGACGACATCACCAAGATCGGCGCGCTTTCCGATGGTTTCGCCAACACGTCGACCAATGACGCCAAGGTGGAAGACAGCAACGTCGGCACCGCAAACGGTGAAAACCGCAACAACGACAACAGCGACAACAGCACCAATGTGGATGTTGACGCCAAGATCGATGTTGAAGCCAATAACGGTGACAATCGCGACAACGACTATGACTGGAGCTATGACAGCAAGTCCTATAGCGACAACGACACGACCACCAAGACCAGCACCGAAACCAACACCGATATCAAGGTCGACTACGACTGGAGCTATGAAAGCAAGTCGTACAGCGACAACGACACCAATGTAAAAACGATCACGGATACGGACACAAAGACGTCCAACTATTCCGACAACGACACCTCCACCAAGACCACGACGACCTCCGACAGCTTCAACTCCGCAGACAGTTTCTACAAGTCGGATGACGACTTCGGCAACATCACGGGCGTCAAGGATGTCGGCAATCTCGGCATCGCCGGCGGAGACCTTACCTTCAATCTGGGTGACGACTTCTCGTTCACTCTCGATGTCGACAATATCCTCAACGGCTCGCTCAACGGCGATGGTAACGACACCGGCTTCAGCATGGTGCAGGCCAACCACCTGGCAGACCAGGATGAGGCCTACGACATCAAGATGCAGAATGGCGGTGCGGAAAACCACCTGAGCGCCAATGCCGGTGACGCCTATGGCGCCGAGGGCATCGACGGCAAGGGATGGGATCTCAAGGCCGGCGACGACGCAGCAGGTACCAGCACTGCGGATGCATCGGCAATCCTTGCAAATTCCGGCTTCCATCTGGAACTGGTGCAGGGCGCCAACATGCTCTCCAACGCAGTTGATGTCACGATCACAGGCGGTAACTCGAATGTGTCTGATGTCGGTGAGGATCACTCCTGATAACCACCTCTTGACGAAAAGAGCTGCACCGGCACCCGCCGGTGCAGTTCGCGGTTGAAGGACCGGGGTTGCGTAAAACGAAGCACCGCCTCCAGGACGTGTGCCATCCGCAGCCTTAAGGCTCTGCCGCGATGATCAGGGAGGGACCTCCAATGCATATCGACAAGATTTCGGACATGATTGCGCATTTCATCGGCCTGTTCGACACGGTGATCGAGGAAGCGCGTCTGAGAGCCAACTATACCGAAGGCCCGGCGCATTCCAATCCGGACCGTTTGCCGGACGACGAAGCAGCAAAGCTGCTCGACAAGAACTATGACGTTGCGCTCAAGGACTACGATCCCGGCGTCAACTACCGCGCCGGCTATTATGATTTCGATTATCTGCAGCCGCATTTCGCGCGAATGGTCGAACACGACATGCAGCGGCTCGCAGATGCCATCCCTGTCGATATTTCCGGCGTCAATTTCCGTTTTCCCGGCCGTCTTTCCTTTGAGGAGGAATATGAACTGGTGGTTCACACCGGTCCCGGTTCGGTCATCGCGCATGTGGCGCAGGTCAATATTCTTCAGGACGACGACTATCTGAACATGACGGACGGCCCTTTTGTGTGGCGCGACACCAGCTTCGCCACAGAGCGCGCCGTCGAGTTCTACAATGAAGCGTCCGTCTTCACACCTTTTGCCGGTTTCCAGCGGACCGACAGCTACGACGCCCTGCAGGCGCTCGCCAAATCCGCGCACGACTATATCGACCATGCCCGCGAAAACGACGTGACGTCGCTCGGCACCGGTGCGGATCAGGATTTCGTTCTGGCCGGCAATGACATCCACGGGCTTTACATCAACGGCTCGATAGCCAGCGAAAAGCCAATGCTCGACGACTACATGCCCGATCGCGGCATCGCCAAGCCGGCGGAAGAGCCGGAAAAGAGCGATGTTTCGCTGCATGAGGACAGCCCTGCCGGCAACAGCCTCGATGTCGCCGCAGGCGCCAATGTGGTCGCCAACATCGCCACGCTGGTCAATACCGGCGTCATGACGTCGGTAACCGCCGTCATGGGCGACTATCATCAGATCGACGCGATCACCCAGGCCTATATTTATAGCGACCGGGACGAGATCGACTCCGTTTTCACACGGTCGGAAGATCAGGCGTCAACGGTAGCCTTCAATATCGCCAGCTTCGAGCGCAGCGTATATCCGGGTGCGGAAAACACGGAGAACAGCAGCCAGGAAAACGGCGAACCGCCGATATTTCCGACCGCCTGGCGCGTCAGCGTGCTGGAAGGCGACGTTTCCTTCGTGCACTGGATCGAGCAATACCAGTTCGTCAGCGACAACGACACGATGACGATAACGACCTCGGGCGCCACCGTCAGCCTGCTGACAGGCGGCAACGCCGCGCTCAACATTGCGAATTTCCTCGGCATCGGCATGCAATACGATCTGATCATCGTAGGCGGCAATGTGCTGGACATGAACATCATCAGCCAGATCGCCGTGCTCTACGACAATGACTGGGCGCGCGCCAACCCCGATGCGCCGGAAGGCGCCACCATCCAGTCCGGCAACAACCTGCTTTGGAACGACGCCGCCATTCACAATGTCGGCAGCAACGACCGTTTCGAAACCATGCCGGACTATATGAACCAGATGGTGAACGCCATCAACGAGCGCGATCCCAACATGCCGGATGCGCTTGCCCATGACGTCAATTTCGCCGGCTATGAGGGTCTGAACGTCCTCTATATCACCGGCAATCTCTACGATGTCAGCATCATCAAACAGGTGAGCGTGCTCGGCGATTCCGACGATGTGACGCAGGCCGCCGCCAAGGTTCTCGAAAATAACGAGGGCGCCACCATTCATATCGATACCGGCAGCAACGCCGTGGTCAATCTGGCGCAGATCGTCGACTATGACAGCTTCGGCTCCACCACCTATGTCGCCGGCGGCGTTTATTCCGATGCCATATTGATACAGGGCGGCATCATCGAAAACGACACCTCGCAACCCCAGCAAGGCCAACTGGCGAACGAGGTCATCGCTTTTCTTCACGACGATCCCGCCACCATCGAAAACGAATCCAATGGCGTCATCAATGCCGGTCACGACCTTTCATGGTCGAACGGGCATTCGGCCGACGTCATGCAGGCGGTGACCGCGTAGATTTGGCTGGCGGGGCGATAACCGCGTCCCGTCACGGCCGAACCGCAAACACCGTGAGATCACCGAGGGGACAGATATAAAATGGATCATATTTCTAGAAAAACCATTGCCGACGGACGCTCGCTGGACTTGCCGCTGGATCAGGACGCGGAAGACAGCAAACTGACGGACGCCTGTATTTCAGCAATTAATGAAGCCGTCGAAAACCTGCGCCAATTATCCGGCGCGGAACAGGCGGCAAAAGAAGTTTCCACCCCTGCACAGACCGCCTCCCCACAAGTTCTCTCCCAACCGCATGCAAAAACGGAGCAGGCGGAACAGTTGCGGGATGTTCCCGCAGAAAGGCCGGCGCCGCAACGGGACCGGCAACCCGCCTCCCCGCCGGAACCGCAGGCCAAGATCGACAATGCCGACCTGCCTTTCGTCAAGACCATCGACAATAATGACGGACCGATCCGTGAAAACGAACGCCGGCCGGTGACGGGCGGCGGCGGCAAGGAGCCGACGGACAATGGTGGCGGCGGCGGTGGTGGCGGCGGCGGTGGAAGCCAGAGCGGTTTTCACAAACGCAGCGAGCCGATCAATTTCGCCGCAAGCCTTGCCAAGGGCATCGCCGCCGTGCGGCGTAACATGGTGGTGGTGATGCTGTTCACGGTCGCCATCAACGTTCTGCTGCTCGCCATCCCGCTTTATCTGTTCCAGATTTCCGACCGGGTGCTGACCAGCCGCTCGATGGATACGCTGGTGATGCTGACAGTCGCCGTCCTTGGCGCGGTTCTGCTGCAGGCCTTCATGGACGCCATTCGCCGCTTCATCCTGATGCGCACCGCCGTCGAACTCGAGGTACAGCTTGGCGCGCCGATCCTGTCCGCCGCCGCCCGCGCTTCCCTGCATGGCAGCGGCAAGGACTACCAGACCTTGCAGGATCTCCAGCAATTGCGCTCCTTCCTCACCTCCGGCACGCTCATCGCCTTTCTCGATGCGCCGCTGATGCCGCTCTTCATCGTGGTGGTCTATCTCGTCCATCCACATCTCGGCATCATCATCATGGTCTGCTGCGCCGTGCTGTTCGGCATCGCCTGGCTGAACCAGCGCTTCACCGCAAGACAGTTCTCCGAGGCTTCCGGTTATTTGAGCCGCGCCAACTTTCACCTCGATTCCATGTCGCGCAATTCGCAGATCATCAATGCGCTCGCCATGATCCCCGAAGCGGTGAAGATGTGGGGCCGCGAAACCGCAGGCTCCCTGAAATCGCATGTGGCGGCGCAGGATCGCAACATCATGTTCTCCGGCGTATCGAAGGCGGCGCGCATGATTACCCAGGTGGCGCTGCTCGGCTGGGGCGCGCATCTGTCGCTATCCGGCGAACTGACCGGCGGCATGGTGATTGCAGCCTCCATCATTTCCGGCCGGGCGCTGGCGCCCATCGAAGGCGCCATAGAAGGCTGGCACCAGTTCAACAAATCTGCCGCCTCCTATGGCCGCATCAAGCAGCTTCTCATCAATTCGCCGCTCAATTTCCCGCGTCTGCGCCTCCCCAATCCGGAAGGGCGTCTCGATGTGGAGCGCATCCTCTTCGTGCCGCCGCCGCAGAAGAAGGTGATTTTGAACGGCATTTCCTTTTCGCTGAAAAAGGGGGAGTCGCTCGCCATCATCGGCAATTCCGGCTCCGGCAAGACGACGCTCGGCAAGATGCTGGTCGGCTCCATCCTGCCCACGTCAGGCAATGTGCGCCTCGATCTCATGGATCTGCGCAACTGGGACCAGCGGCAATTCGGTGAAAGTATCGGTTATCTGCCACAGGACGTGCAGCTTTTCCCCGGCACCATCAAAGCCAATATCTGCCGCATGCGCGACGATATCGAGGACCGGCAGATTTATGAGGCGGCGGTGCTGGCCGATGTGCACGAGCTGATCGCCGGTTTCCCGCAGGGCTATGAAACCGTGGTCGCCGCCGATGGCGCCCCGCTTTCCGGCGGCCAGAAACAGCGCATCGCGCTTGCCCGCGCCTTTTTCGGCGATCCGAAATTCGTGGTGCTGGATGAGCCGAACTCCAATCTGGATACGCAGGGCGAACAGGCGCTGGCCAAGGCGCTGCTGCATGCCAAAAGACAGGGCATCACCACCGTCACCATCACCCAGCGGCCGGCGCTGCTTCAATGCGTCGACAAGATCATGGTGCTGAAGGACGGATCGGTCGCCATGTTCGGCGAAAGAATGGACGTGCTGAAGGCGCTTTCCGGCAATGGCCGCCAGGCCAACCAGTCCCCGCAGATCGAGGGTTGAGAACCATCATGTTCAAGAAGAAAAACGCCATTGCCGAAGTCAAACCCCAGGGCCAGCTCGAATGGTACAGCGAGGTGCCGCGCTCGATCCGCCTGCACAGCTCGATCGGTCTTGCCGTGCTGCTCGCCTCCTTCGGCGGTTTCGGATTCTGGGCCGGCACCGCGCCGCTCTCCTCCGCCATCATCGCCCAGGGCAGTTTCGTCGCCACCGGCAACAACAAGGTGGTCCAGCATCTGGAAGGCGGCATCATCAAGGAAATGATGGTCAGCGAAGGCGACACGGTCAAGGAAGGCGACGTTCTTCTGACGCTGGACAAGACGACGGCGCTTGCCAACGAGCGCATGTTGCAGTTGCGGCGGCTTCGCCTCGAAACCATCGTGGTGCGCCTGCGCGCCGAGGCCCAGGGCGCAAAAAGCTTCAAGGTGCCGGATATCGTCATGAAGGAAGCCGGCGATCCGGATATCAATTCCATCATCCAGAGCCAGAACATCGTGTTCCACAGCAAGCTCATCAAGCTTGAGGAACAGATGAACCTGATCGACAAGAATATCCGGTCGCTGGAGTTCCGCTATGCGGGCTATGACGGCCAAAAACAGTCCTTCGACCGGCAATTGGCGCTTTTGACACAGGAGCGCGACTCCAAGGAGCGGCTCGCCAAGGACGGCGTCATCCGCAAGACCGACATGCTGGCGCTGGAGCGCGCCATCGCCGACGCCATGGGCGACATCGCCCGCCTGAGCGGCGAAATGAACCAGAGCGAGGCGGAAATCGCCAAGTTCCGGCAGGAAGCGGTCATTGCCGTCAACGCCAACAAGCAGGCGGCGCTCGATGCGCTGGAAACCGCCGAATCCGATCTCGACAGCGTGCGTGAACAGGTGCGTGGCGCCGCCGAAGTGCTGGAACGCACCGTCATCCGCTCTCCCGTCAACGGAACCGTGGTGCGCGCCTACTATCATACGCCTGGCGGTGTCATCACCACCGGCAAGCCGATCATGGAAATCCTGCCCGCTCACGTGCCCCTTATTCTGGAGGCGCAGGTGCTGAGAACCTCCATCGACCAGCTGCATGAGGGGCAGACCGCCGCGATCCGCCTTTCGGCGCTCAACCGCCGCACCACACCGGTTCTGAACGGCAAGGTCTTTTACGTTTCAGCCGACAGCATCGAGGAAAATGCCGGCCTTCAGGTCAAGGACGTCTATATCGTGCGGGTGCAGATACCCGATGAGGAAATCGCCAAGGTTCACAATTTCCACCCCGTGCCCGGCATGCCGGCCGACGTGCTGATCCAGACTTCGGAGCGCACTTTCTTCGAATATCTGACCAAGCCGATCTCCGATAGCATGTCCCGTGCTTTCAAGGAAAGATGAAGAAATATCAGTAACCTACACTGTCTTTTCCGCAGCGGTCGGCATATAATATCCAAATATGTTTCGTCGGGGCGGGAGAAGCAGCATGGCGGCGATGTCGGATGTATTGCTGCTGGTCGGCAGGCTGAATTACGTGTGGACCAACACGGAAAGCCTGATGATCTATCTGATCGTCCATCTCCTGAAAGTGGAAAAGGAAGCAGCCATCGTCGTGTTCCTGACGCTCAACACCACGCGGGCGCGCATGGATCTGATCGAGCGCCTGGCGAAGCTTCCTTCCACCGACGCGAAGGACCGCAAGACCATCCTCTCCATCATGGCGCGGCTGAAGAAGGAAGCGAAGACGCGCAACAAATATAATCACTGCATCTATTCCTTCGACGAAAAAGGCGAAATCGCCAGCACGCAGCTCATGCGGCTGGTGGAGGATGACAGCCAGGTGCGCTACGGCAAGGTGGAGCGCATGGACGAGAAGGAAATCGGACAGCTTGAAAAATCGATCGCCGACATCGTCGAGGTCAGCAAGGACATGTGGAGTTTCATCCATGCCAGTCCGCATGTCTCGGCGGATTATCTTTAGAACCACCTCGCCTTCGTCATTCCGGCCTTGTGTGGACGTATTGTGGTTTACTTGATGCATAGGCCGGGATGCGCATCCCGGCCTATGCAGGCAGGCGGCCGTATTTCCGGACTGGTTTACGCAGC
>NZ_JBNWBW010000023.1:0-98998 GCF_053522725.1 Agrobacterium sp. 16-172Ci | reverse complement strand
GCAATCGATCATAATAACAATATCATGATATTGTTATTATGATCGATCGCCACTCGAATCTGATCTCTGCTTCAATCAATTCCATCTCACTCATATAGTTTCAGCGCATAATCATTCTCCAGCCATATCGGCAATTTCAACATAAAAATCATATATTTACACGTTATCGTCCCGCAATCCGCAAATTGCAGGCCGTAAAAGCAAGATTCCGCCCGCGGTTTCTCATCCGCCTTCAAATATCCATATACAATTCAATTCAGCATGTATTTTATATGTTTCTGCATGTATCTATATAAATATATGTTCATGGAATCCTCCCGGGTCGCAGGTGTACTCCCCTCTTGATCTCGGTTCCCAAATCCGAATTCTTCTTCTGGTTGTGTAAATATTGCTTCTTGTGCCGACGATTCATAATCTTCGCTACCCTTCGCCTCATCAGGGCTGTATCTGCACGAGCAGCAAGAACGTACATCTCATAAAGACCCATTTGAACACACCTTTCCTATCACGCGACGCGGTTGCGACCGTGTCTTGAGCTTCATCTCTTTTCCCATCAGCCTTTCAGCTCGATGGGCATTGCAACGGGGCACTGAAAATTGCCGCCTAGGGAAATAAAGACATCTATCAGTGCCCCCTGCTTTCCTAACAGATACCGAAAATGTGAAAGCAACGTCCTCTCTCACAATCCACGCTACTTCAGCTCCAACACCAGAAATCTCCCGGTTCATTGCCGAACAGGTGCAGTATAAGACACGCAAACAAGGTGGGGACGAATGGAAACAAAAAAATGCGAAAGGCACTATCGAAACGGCAAGGCCGGCTGATGGAATCCACGGGATAAAGAGTATAAACTAACGATTAATACCTATGAGTGCACAACTACAAATGATATTTCATTTAAAAAACACGCTGGATCGGGGGGTCGGCATGAATAGCTCACCATTTGAAGTCTTGGTTGATGAGACACTTGCTGGAATTACGTCCGTCTCAGAGCTAACGGGCCTGATTAATAAAAGGGTACTGAGCCTAATTAATGACTTTGAAGATGCAGAGTGGCGCTATCCAAAATTTCAAAGCTATCTTTGGGACAACATTGCCCAAACTGCCCTATCGCAAAAAGAGCGAGCGGCCCTTATTGATCAAAGTCACAGTACGCTCATCGCGGCCGCACAAAATCTAAGACTAACAGACAATGATGAGATAGGACAAGGAAGTGAAATTGCGGAAGTTTTCCTTTACGGATTGATGAGACATCGCTTTGGTGCGCTACCGGTCGTTCCCAAAATTTTTTACAAACAAAATGTGAACGATAATGCCAAAGGGGCAGACAGCGTGCACATTGTCGTTAATGGTGACGATTTTACGCTGTGGTTTGGAGAAGCCAAATTCTACAATTCTATTGCAGATTCTCGTCTAGATTCCATTGTGACATCCGTTATTAACTCTTTGTCCAAGGACAAGTTAAAAAAAGAAAATTCCATAATAACAAGTCTATCTGATCTCGACCTATTACCTATTAATGCCGGACTTCGTGAAAGAATAAAAGCATCACTAGATAACAGGGAGTCTATAGATAATATAAAATCAAAAATCCATATTCCAATACTGCTGTTGCATGAATGTTCGACCACGTCGGCCACACAAGAATTATCTGACAGTTACAAGGCCGACATCATCGCTTTCCATAAAGATCGTGCCAGCGCCTATTTCCTTAAACAAATAAAAAAATCCAGTAATATTCACAAATATAATGATATAAATTTTCATATAATATTGTTCCCTGTTCCAAATAAAAAGAAAATAGTTGACGTATTTGTTCAAGCTGTATCTTTCTATAAGGGGCAAAAATAATGGATGTTTTTGAGATTTGTTTCGAGATAAACAAACTTCTTTTATCTAAAAACGAGGTTGCGGCTAGAAACATTTTGATACGACTACTGGCAGACCTCGATCGAGCCCAAAAGCCTTATCCACAAGTCGTCAATCATATGATCCGCGCGACCGGTTTGTTCCCATACTTACAACTCGCAAATGCTTCTTGGGATCAAAAATTCGTTCACCATGCATTTGAGGTAGATGTTGGGCACCGAATGGCGACGTTGCATCGCGAGCAATCAAACCTACTAGCTAAACTATTGGACGGCAAAAATATCGCGGTAAGCGCGCCCACCAGCTTCGGCAAGAGTTTCATCATTGACGCATTCATCGCTGCGAAACAGCCGAATAATGTCGTAATCATCGTGCCCACAATCGCATTAATGGACGAAACACGAAGAAGGTTATTTAAAAAATTCTCCGAGAACTACAATATAATAACAGCACCAGACACGAAACTTGGCGCAAAAAATATCCTAATATTTCCGCAAGAAAGAGCTTTCGGCTACTTATCTGCGCTCGAACATATAGACCTTCTCGTAGTAGACGAATTTTATAAAGTAAGCCAAAAGCATGATCGTGAACGAGCACCATCTCTTATAAAGGCAATACTTAAATTATCGAAGAAATCAATGCAAAGGTATTATCTAGCTCCAAATATAAAAAGACTCAGCGACAACGCTTTCACTAGAGATATGGAGTTTATAGAGCTTCTCGATTTCAATACCGTTTATCTCGACATAGAAGAATCATACAAAAATATTGATGGTGATACAGATAAAAAAAATCAAAAATTAATCGACATAATTGCACCGGGTACTCAAAAATCGCTAATTTATGCTGGTACATATAGCGAAATTAAGAAGATTGCTGATCTAGTAATAGAGAAAATTCCTCAGGTAGATCGTATTTATACCAGTCATTTTTCCAAATGGCTCCGACAAAATTACCAGTCAGATTGGGTACTAGCTGATTTGGTCGATAGAGCTATCGGTGTTCATAATGGCAGAATGCATAGATGTCTTAGCCAGTTGCAGATAAAGTTATTTGAATATGAGGACGGATTCGACAGTATCGTATCCACATCTTCAATCATTGAAGGAGTCAATACGTCTGCGCAAAACGTGATAGTGTGGCGAAGCAAGCTCGGTAATAATAATCTAAAAGATTTCACATATAAAAACATCATCGGCCGAGGAGGCCGAATGTTTAAGTATTTTGTTGGAAATATATATTTATTGGATGCACCACCTAAGTCCGAAGACACCCAGCTCGAAATTGACTTCCCGGACGAAATCCTCGGCACACTAGACGAGGATCACGATGTCGATCAACTCACCGAGAGACAAGTGGAGCGCATTATCGAATATCGCAAACAAATGTCGTCGATAGTAGGAGAAGAAAACTTCGCACGGATCAAGCGAGAAAACTTGCTCCAAGATAGTGATGCTGATTTCCTTCTCCGTCTGGCTGCCGATATGAGGGACAATCCTGAGGAGTGGCGTGGGTTTGGCTATCTGAATTCCTCGAATCCAGATAATTGGGATAATATGCTTTACAAAGTTCTCAAATTAAAACCAAGCGACTGGGAAACACAATGGAATAAACTGGTTACAGTTACGAAAAAAATCGCTAACAATTGGATTACAGATTTATCAAAAATCATATCATCACTAAGAGAAGACGGAATAGATATTGAAGATTTCTTTAAAATGGAGAGAACAGTTACATTCAAGCTTTCAGCTCTACTTAGTGACACAAACGAATTACACAAAATTATCGTAAATCCTTCGGTAGACATTTCACCTTTCATCGGTAGGATGAGTAGAGCTTTTCTGCCTAGCGCAGTATACCATCTCGAAGAATATGGCCTGCCACGTATGATATCTAAGAAGATTCACGCCGCAGGTTTGATTGATTTCGAAGACCCAAATATGGACCTATCGCGAGCACTTGAGCGTTTTAAGTATTTAGGCATCGAAACAGTATTAGGCCTTAAGTCGTTGGGGCCTTTTGATCGTTATGTGGTACGATTTTTCTTTGAGGGAATTACCCCTCATGATTTATCAGCCCAAGAAATCGTGGAATAATTTTATGATAGCTAGCCATAGCTAGAACTGGGACCGTATCCGCTCCGAAAATAATCGAAGTAGAGGAAAGCTACGCTACAAGCACCTTTATTCATCGATAACCCGCGCCTAAGGCCGATCACATGGTAAACAGAGAAAAACGGGAACAACAGTATGGCTACAAACCCGACATGGAGCAGCTGGAAGAGATGAAGCGGTTGGCTTCTAACCAGATGAGAAAACAAGAATGAGGATCAAGAATTGAAGGTCATCACAGGAACCGGATTTGCCGCTGCCGCTCTTCTTTTTTCAGGCTCTGTTGCCCTTGCCGTGCCGACATATCTCAGCTGTGAATTCGCAACTTCGAAGGGAACACCACAGGTGTTCAATTTCGCTCTCGACGAAGCCACCGGGACATTTGGAGTTTATGTCCCGGCTTCTGGAAGTCAGAGAATGGAGAAAGGCACCTTTGCCGGTGGTAAAGCGAGCCTGAATGAAGGCTCGGTGGCATGGGAGATCGATATCGCCAAAGGTTCAGTCATCCGCGATAAGCGCATGGTTGGCGAGAAGGATGGCGGGACCTGCAAGACGATCTCGCACGCGCAGAGCGGCTTTGAAGATTAAGCCGGTCTGGACAGGAGCCAGTATCGAGACCTCTGCACATGGAGCTGACGGCACGGCACATCTATAGCGCCTTGGCGAAGCGCTCCAGTTTGCCGAGCGTTTGCTGACCCAGCTCCACGGCGCCGAAACCCTTCGCTTGCTGGAACTCGGCTTCCGTGCTGAACACCATGCCCAGCACAACTTTCGTCGCGCCATCCTGATCTTCGAAGGAGGCCCAGGCATCGGCATGTTTCGGCCCGTTTTCGCCCCATAGCAGCGTATAGGCAATCCTCTCTTCGGGCCGGACCTCGACATAACGATGATGGTTCGGGAAAACTGTGCCGTCGGGGCCGATCATGTCAAAGACCCATTCGCCGCCGGTCCGCAGATCAATCCTCTTCGTGCGGCAGGAGAACCCTTCAGGGCCCCACCATTGCGGCAGCGTCTTTTCATTCATCCAGGCTTTCCAGACAATGTTTCGCGGCACCTTTATCGTTCGCTCCAGCACCATGGTGCGCCCGGCCACGCTGGCCAGATTGTTGAGGCCCGCGTTGAAACCTTGTTGATAGCCATCGCGCATATCCTCGGCCAGAGAGGAAAGCTGCACCGTTACGGTCAAGCGGTTGCTCTCTTCCGTCGCCTGAAAATCGGCAGTCACCAGCGCTGCCGACTGGGTTACGCCGCCGGATGAGACCACCTCGTAATTCACGCTGCGGCGGGCTGGCTGTAGCTCCAGCCAGCCGCATTCACAGCGAATATCCGGCTGGCCGGCGACCTTGCAGAGCGACACTTCGCGACCGCCCAGCCTGCTGTCCGCCTCCAGGAACTCCACTGTCACCGAGGGCGTGGGAGAGGCCCACACCGCCCGGGCGGCGGGTGACAGCCAGACCTGCCAGAGCGCCGATAGCGGAACGGCAATTTCCCGTTCGAAGCTGAGCGTTGCAAAACGGTCTTGCGGTTGAAGCGGTTCAGCGCGTGCGCTTTTTTGATCCGGTTTCGTTGTCATTCTGAATCCTCCTTCATGGCCTGCATTGCAAATGCCTCCAGCCGGTCAAGCCGGCTCTCCCACACAGCCCGCTGCTCATCGAGCCATGTACTTACCGGCTCCAGCGCTTCGGGCACGATTGCGCAGGTGCGCACCCGCCCATCCTTGGACGTGACGATCAGCCCCGCCTCCTCCAGCACGGAAAGATGCCGCATGACCGTGGGCAGACGCAGCCCCGTGGGAGCGGACAACTCCATGACCGGCGCCGGACCGCCGCCGAGGCGCGCCAGAATCGCCCGCCGCGTCGGATCGGCCAGAGCCTGGAAGATCGGTGAAAGGTCCTGATGATGCTTAGTCATGTTGCTAACTATCATGTTTCATCGCGATGGGGCAAGCAGAAACTTAGCAGATTAACTAAGTTTTATCGGGAGGAATGGCCCCGGGGATGAAATGCCCATGCGTCGTCCGGCCGTCTCGTTTGGGTAACCGGGCCTTTCCCCTTCATGCGCCTGGCGTTCGGCAACGGGTGGCGGATGCAACTGCCGGGCCGGAAACGAGCCATCAAAAGTTGCAGAAAAAGATTGACTCTCGCTGCCGCCTGAGTGAGCTTCGCCGGGAAAAGACGGGGAAAAAATCAAATCATCATGTCACCAGAACGCTTTAATCAATGCCTGCGGGTGATCCGCTGGACGCCGATCAATATTGCGTCCGCGCTGCAATGCGAACTTTCATGGATCGAGGCGCTGGAAGCGGGCAACGAGGAGGTTCCCGCTGGCCTGGCGACATGGCTGGAAACGCTGGCGCAAGCCCATGAGGCTCTTCCGCCTCCGTCCACTTACAGAGGAAAACGGTCGACATTCTGATGCGGCCGGCAGCTTTCAGCCTTTACCAACGATTGGATTATTCGAAATGAAATATGTCATAGCAGCTCTTGGCCTGATCGCCTTCTCAAGCCCCGTCCTCGCCGCATCCTGCGAGAAGAACTTCACTGTCTCAGGCGTACCGATGGTGACGGCTGTCTCTTACAAGTCCTGGCAGGAGCTGCCGAAGGCGAAAGCGCCCGCCGTGCTGCAAAAACTCGCTCAGGCCGTGGCGGCGGAAGGTTTTGCAGGCATCCAGATCAACAAGGCGTTGTCTTCCATCGATGCGCACCAGGAAACCAGCGGCAGCGGCAGAATTCAGACGCTGCGGGTCGTGGCCCGGCAGAAGGGCGCCGCGGTGCGAATTGATGCTGTCTTCAACATTCAGGCAGGGCAGATCGCGGACAAGAACGTCATCCGCGAGGGCATCTGCAATATCATCAATGGCGCGTGACGCACGGTGAATGACCCGTCCGTTCGCAGTCTCGATGCCGGCGCACGCTGACATCGAGACTGGGGAGCTGTGCGGGTGCGGCGCATTTGTTGCGAACGGACGCGGCGGCTGGCCCGGCGCGGGCGGCGGGCCATGTGCTGGTGCATGCCGTTGATGGCGATGCTTAGGCTATGGCGGGCAAACCCGGAATCTGCGATGGGTGCAGACAGGGATAGTGTCCGCAGCCGGAAGCAGGCTGCGAATCGACGGGGAAAACATGCCGATCTATGAACTGGCTGCCGTGGGCGCCGCGACGTGCTGGGCGATAACCGGGCTTCTTGCCGCGGGCCCGGCGGGGCGGCTTGGAGCGCTGGCCTTCAACAGGACGCGGCAGCTTTTTGTCGCCGCTTTGCTGGGGGTCTATGTGCTCGCGTCAGGCTCCTGGCGAGAGCTTCAGCCCGAGGCATTGTCGTCGCTTATCCTTTCCGGCTTCATCGGCATTTTTGTTGGCGACACGCTTCTCTTTACCTGCCTCAACCGGCTGGGGCCGCGCCGTTCGGGAATCCTGTTTGCGCTGAATGCCCCGATCGCCGCGCTGCTGGCATGGGCGGTGCTTGGCGAGCAGCTTCCCGCAAGCGCCATTGCCGGCATAGGTCTGACACTCAGCGGCGTGCTGCTGGCAATCCTCTTCGGCAAGCGCAAGGCGCAGCTGCATGAATGGGAGAGCGTGAAGGGGCCTCTCTGGCTCGGCGTGCTCTTCGGCCTTCTGGCGGCGCTCAGCCAGGCGGTCGGCTCGCTCATTGCAAGGCCCGTGATGGCGACCGGGATCGATCCTCTTGCCGCTTCCATGCTGCGTGTCGGGGTGGCCGCCCTTTGCCTGACCGCACTGACCATGCTGCCTATCGAGGCTGTCAGGCCCAGAGGCCCGATGACCCGGAGCCTGTTCCTCCAGACGGCGTTCACGGGCATCATCGCCCTGGCTTTCGGCATGACGCTGCTTCTTTTTGCCCTTTCCGGCGGCAAGGTCGGCATCGTCTCGACACTGTCGGCAACGACGCCCGTGATTATCCTGCCATTGCTGTGGCTGAGAACGCGGGAAGTGCCGGCGCCCGGCGCATGGGCCGGCGCCGCACTTGTCGTGGCCGGTATGGCGCTGATGTTCTGGAGATAGCTTCAACCCGATGGAGAACGGGTGCGGAAACACCTCATCCGCGTCGAGACTTTTCACGCCAGAATTCAGACAGCAATGACCGCTTGCTAAGCAACTTTTGCGTGCTTAAAAGGCGTCTAATATCAGTTCGTTAGAGAGGACCAACTTCGTGGAACAGGAAAACATCCAGACCGGCAAGGGTCGGCGCAGGGCGCTTTGGGCGGCAGTTGCGATTATTGCCGTTGCTGCCGCAGGCGTCATCGGCGGCAAGACCTTCTACGAAGCAAAGGTGAAGGAGCTGGTTGCCCGCAGCGGTGCGACGGCCACTTCCATCGAGGTCGATTTTCTCGGGAAAATTCATGTTCGCGATCTGACGCTGCCGCTCGAAGAGGGCAGGAATATCAAGATCGCGGCTATCGACGGACGTCCGAAACTTCCGTTTCTGGACGGCGCGTTGGACATGAACACCATCGACATCGATGTGCCGACCGGAAAGATCTCAATGGCGCAGGCCCGCGTCGAGAATGCCGCGTTCCAAAAGCCGGCACGGGCGGAAGGAAACGGCGGCTCCCTGCCCCGGCGCATCGAGCGCTTCGCGGCGACAAGCATCTCCACGCCGGAGGTGACGTTTACCCAGTCCGTCGCGACCACCGAGCAGAAGACCGTTTACAGGAACCTCGCTCTCTCTGAGATCGCCGGCGGCCGCATTGCCCGATACTCTATCGATAATGGCAGCTACGACATCAAGATGCAGCTTCCCGACAGCGAAGGCGCGATGAAGGACAAGCATATGGTCGTGTCAACCGGCGCGATCGCCGGCCAGGACATCGACGTCGCTTATCTCGCCCGGCTCTATACGGAAAAGGCGGGCCCGGACGACAAGGAAGCGAAGCCGCTCTACGGGCCGGTCTCCATCAAGGCAGTTTCCTTCTCTGAAGGAGACGGTCATTTCAGCTACGATGAAATCCGCAGCGATGGCTTTACCGCCCGCATGCCGTCCGAACCGCTGCTGGAAACCCTCAAAACGCTGACGACGACCCAAGATCCTGACGAGCTTTCACCGGAGGCGCGCCAGGCGCTTTTCGCGAAGGTCGTGTCCATTCTCGACATGTTCGGCAAGAGCAACATGCAGCTCATCGGCTTCAAGGTCGATGCGCCGGATGAAAAGGAAGGCGCGGCCGGCAAAAGGGTCAAGGCCACCATCGACCGCATCGACATGCAGATGGACAGCCGCAAGCTCGACTTCGGCTTGAATGGCATGTCGATCGGAGATGGCGACGGCAAGATTGAAGTCGCGGAAGCGAGCCTCAAGGGCTTCGACTGGAGTTCGACGATCAAGGGAATTTCCGAGATCATCGCGCTCGACGAGACGCAGATGGAGACCTTCCAGTTCAATCGCCTGATACCGGAGCTCGGCAGGGTGCGCGTCGGCGGCATCAACGTCGATATCGCCGCGCCGGAAAAGCCGGAGGAGGAGACGGAGGAAGAAACGGCCGGAACGCCGGAACGCATCAAATTCTCGCTCAAGAATTTCGAGATGGGGCTGACCAAACCCTTCAACGGCATTCCGACCGATATCGAGATCAGGCAGGACGAGCTCACGCTTCCGATTCCGGCGGACTCGACGGAGGAAGTTTTCGTCGAAGCCCGCAAACTGGGTCTCGAAACGCTGGCCTTTTCTTATGGCCTCGCCGCCGGCTGGGACGAACCGAACAGCAATCTGGTGATCCGCGATATCTCGCTTAGCAGCAAGGATTTCGGCAGCGTCAATTTTGCCGGTCTGGTAAGCGGCTTTACGGAAGAGTTCTTCTCCTTCGACGTCAATCGCGCGCAGGCGGCACTTTTCGGGCTTGCCGGCCGCGAAGTGAAGCTCACGATCAAGGACGAAGGCCTGATGGCCAAGGCGATCAAGCTTTATGCCCTGCAGAACGACATGACGGAAGATCAGGTACGCGCCACTCTGACGCTTGTGGCGAGCATGATGCTGCCGCAGGTGGCAGCTGAACAGCCCAAGCTCCAAAACGCCGTGCAAGCGCTCGTCCAGTTCATCAGCAAACCCGGTACCCTGACGGTAACGGTCAAATCCACCGGCGCAAACGGTCTCGGCATTTTCGATCTGGTTGCCGCCTCCGACAACCCGATGGGGCTTCTGGACAAGGTCGATATTCAGGCGACGGCCGAATAAATCCGGCGATTTCCGCCCCTCCAGTGGCTGCACAGGCTTTAGCTAGTGCAGCCACTCGCAACTATAGGCCAGCACCGGCTCGGCAAAGCCCTTCAGCCTGTAACGATCGCCATGCACGAGGACATCGGCGCCGCCATATTCCTGAAAAGTCTTGTCCGATATCAGGATCTGGTCGCTCTCGGCGGCGGCGCAAAGCCTTGCCGCCAATTGCACGGTCGTGCCAAAGAAATCATTGCTGTCTTCGATAGGTTCCCCGCAATCCAGGCCGATACGGATGTGGATGGGCTCGCCCCTGTCGCTGTTGTAACGATGGAACTCGCGCTGGATATCGATGGCGCAATCCACCGCAAATGGCGTGGAGGAGAACACGGCCATTATCCCATCGCCGGTGTGCTTGACCTCCCGTCCCGAGCGCCGCCCCAGACAACCGCGCACGAGGGCATCATGGGCCCGGATGAGTTCCGCCGCCATGCGATCGCCGAGGCGGGCCGTCATTTCGGTTGAACCGACAATGTCCGTGAAAAGGATCGCGCGGTGGCCGGGGTCCATATTTTTCGAGGCGGCCGCGGGTGCTACCGGATCCTGTATTCGCCCGAGAAACGCTTCCACCGCCGACAGCGCGACTTCCACCACCTCGCTGGCGACGAAGCCGTGCGCTTCGCGATGCACGCACTGCGCGGTTTCAGCGTCCGGCGCGTCCATAAGGCAAAACGCCGTACCGCGCCTTTCATCGAACCAGTAGGTCAAAAACCTGACGCCGTACCGATCCTGAATGTTGATATCTTTAAGATGTGCCGCGGCGATATCGGCAGCGGAAACGCCGGCAAGCTCGTGCCGGTCCATGAAGATAGGCATTGGTTTCCTCCCAAGAGTATATCGTTGCCTCCTCTGCCAGCCATTTTATGACTTCGCCGAATTGCCGTCCATCGTTCTTACGGGTGACACCGCACAGGGCGGGAACACCGGAAAGGGCGATATTCGTTCGCGTTAGCACTCGCGACAGCCGCAGCGACTTACCTGCGTTTGACCATGCGCCGAAGCAGGGAGCGGGATCTGGCCTTGCGGGGAATGAGGTGGATATCGCTGACCAGCTTTGCGCCGCCGTCCCGTCGCTCCAAGGTTATTTTCCGGCTATGGAAGGCCTCCAGTTCGGCACGATGCGCCACGCTGATGATGGTGGCGTCGGGCAACTCATCGATCACCGTCTGCATCATCCTGTCCTGGCTTTTTTCGTCGAGAGCCGCGGTCGCCTCGTCCATGACGATGATATCCGGGTCGTTCAGCAACAGGCGGGCAAAGGTCAGCCGCTGTTTTTCACCGCCCGACAGCGTCTGGTCCCACGGCGCCTCCTCCTCCACCTTGTCTTTGAGATGGCCGAGACCAACCTTGTCGAGAGCTTCTCCTATCTCTTCGAACGTCCAGCTCTCGGCCGCCTGCGGATAGCAGACCGCCCGGCGAAGGGTGCCGGAGGGCACATATGGCCGCTGCGGCAACATGAAAAGCCGGCTGCCGGCCCGAAAACTGACGCTGCCTCCGCCCCATGGCCAAAGGCCCGCGATTGCCCGCACAAGCGTGCTTTTACCGGATCCGGATTCGCCTGCGACGAGCACTCTTTCTCCCCGCCCGATTTCCACATCGGTCTCCTTGACGACGGCCGTGCCGTCGCCGAGCGACACCGAAACATCCTTGAGGCTGAGCATCGTTTCGCCTTCCGTTTCGCCGCGTACGATCCGGCCGAGCTTATCGCTCTGTTCGGCCCGCTCCAGCCCGTCAAGCGACATCATCAGGGAGGCAACGCGGCGTGCACAGGCATTCCAGTCCGCCAGCCGGGGATAGTTGTCGACCAGCCAGCCGAAGGCGGATTGAACGATGGTGAAAGCGGATGCCGCCTGCATGACCTGGCCGAGAGACATGCTTCCATCGAGAAATTTCGGCGCGCAGAGAAGAAGCGGAACAACGGGCGCAATCAACATCGATCCATGCGACACGACCGTGGTGCGCATATATTGCTGCGCCATCTGCTTCCATTGGTGTCGGACATTGCGGAACCTCCTGTCGAGGTCGCTTCGCTCTTCCTCTTCGCCGCCCAGCAGGGCGATGCTTTCCCCATTTTCCCGGACACGGGTGAGCGTGTAACGGAATTCCGCCTCCAGCTGGTTCTTGACCTCGGAGACCCGGACGAAGTTCCGGCCGATCAACGCAATGGAACTGGATGTGATGAGCGCATAAATCACCGCCGCGATCACCAGAAAACCGGGTATCGTGACCGATAGGCCGCCGATCGGCAGCGTCAGCGCGCCGCCAATCGTCCACAGAACGACGATAAAGGTGGACGCCGATACGAAGGCGGCAATGACGCCCGCCATGAAATCCACGGGCGCTTCGGTGGCGATCCGCATATCTTCCGACAGCCTCGCCTCCGGATTTTGATGGTCGCCGTCTATCAGGTTGAGCTGATAATAGCGGCCATTTGCGATCCATCGGGAGACCAGCACCTTGGTCAGCCACGACCGCCAGCGGCGCTGAATGCGCATTCTGACGTAAACCTGCGAGGTCACAATAAAAACGCTTCCGAGAACCAGCGGCGGGAATATGGAAGCGAGAAAGTAGACCGTCGATGCATCCCGTTTTTCAATCGCATCGAAAATCCCGCGATTCCAGACGTTGATGCCATATTGGAAACCGACATTGACGCCGATCATAGCGAGAAGCCCGATGGAGAACGGCCAGGCAAGCCCGTCCCCACGGCGGCTCCAGAACCCCCGCGCGCTGATCAGGAAGCGCTTCAGAAGATATCGCTTGCGAGCCTCTTCGGCCTGCTGCGGCGTCAAACCCGCAGCGGGCTCCAATTCCTCCGGCGGAAGGGGATCATCGGGTGCGTCGTTGGCATGAACATTCTCTGCACCGTTGTGGCCGGTGCCATCGACTGGTTGGGGTTTTGCGTCAGCATCGGTCATGGATGCATAAACGGATGACCGTTTGAAAAGTTGCCGGCCCGGGACGCTAGTGATCCCGGTTTTTTCTCCACTTCAGCATATAGCAAAATCCCGGTCCGAGCAGAGCGCCGGCGATGACCCATTCCATCCGGCCGAGCGAAATCGGCGCCGCTGCCGCTCAGCGCGTGCATCCGGCCATGCACGGATATGGGAACCTTTCGTCCCGCTCTGCGCTCTTATCCCTGAGGGAGCAATTCAATGGACACGCGCGTCACACATCGCAGAACCTCAATTGCGGGGGTAGAGACCTTCTACAGGGAGGCTGGCTCGCAGGATGCGCCGGTCATTCTGCTGCCGCACGGCTATCCCTGCTCATCCTTCGAGTTCCGAAACCTCATGCCCAGATTGGCCGACAGATGGCGGCTGATCGCACCCGATTTTCCGGGATTCGGCTATAGCGGCAATCCCGAAACCTTTTCCTATAGCTTTGACGGTTATGCCAGCTGGCTTAACGCTTTTGTCGAGACGCTGGGTCTCGATCGTTTTGTGCTCTACCTGCACGACTTCGGCTCTCCCATAGGCGCAAGGCTTTCCATCATGAAGCCGGACCGCATCGTGGGACAGATCATCCAGAATGGCGATATTCCCTATGAAGACGCGCTGGGGCCGAAATATGCCGATATCGAAAAGTTCTGGTCGCTGCCTGCAGACCGGATGCGCGCCGCATTTCGCGATGCCGTCACCGAGGAGAATTTTCGTGACGAGTTTCTGAATAACGTCCGTCCCGAACTTACCGCACTCATTCCTCCTGACCTCTGGCAATTGCACTGGAGCCTTGTGACGGAGAGGAGGAAGGATATCGCAGCAGACCTACTTTCTGACCTCAAGGCAAATCGCGACTGGTTTCCGATCCACCGCCGCTACCTGCAAACCTGTCGGCCGCCGACCGTCATCATCTGGGGACCGCAGGATCATTACATGCCCGAGCGCTCCGCACGCGCTTATCTTCGCGACATGCCCGCTGCCGAGCTTCATCTACTGGATGGAGGACACTGGCTCCTGGAAACAAACCTTGAGGAAGTCATCCCTTTGATCCGGAGCTTTCTTGATCGCATCCACCACTGATGGGACCACGCTTTCATCGCGCCCTCATTCAGGCCGCCGGTCCGCAATGGCATCCTCCCCACGCGAATGGCACGACAAATGTTGTGCGATGCACAAATTTCGGAGGAATAGGCATGAAATTCGGATTTTTAGATACATATCATCCGGAAAAAACCGTCTAAAACTCTCTCAACTCAAGGAGAGACGTCATGACGGACACAACATCGCAGTTTGATGGGGTAGCTATCCCCCTGGAAACCACAGAAGAACCCGCATGGACGGCTGCGACCTGGTTCGCCGTTCTTTCCATGGCGGCCACCAGCTTCGCGCTGGTATCGGCCGAATTCCTGCCGGCGGGCCTGTTGACGCCCATGGCGCGCGATCTTGGCATCACAGAAGGCACGGCCGGACAGGTCGTCACCGCCACCGCCTCCGTGGGCGCGGTGACGGCCCTGTTGAGCAATGTTCTGATCGGCAAGCTGAACCGCAAGACAGTGCTTGTCGGTCTTAGCGCGCTGGCGATTGCCTCCAACATTCTGGCATCGGTTGCCGCCGATTTCTGGCTATTGCTCTTGGGCCGGGCCGGGCTGGGTGTTGCACTCAGCGGTTTCTGGGCGCTGTCGGTTGCCGTTGTGGCGCGGCTTGTCGGCGCAAATTCGACCGGGCGCGGCATGGCTATCGTTACCCTCGGCGTTTCGCTTGCCACCATTGCAGCTCCTTCGATGGGCGCCCTGATCAGCGACTGGCTGGGATGGCGCATCGCCATGTCGATGACGGCGGGACTTGCCATAGTTGCCATGCTGCTTCAGATACTCAGCCTGCCGTCGCTGCCGGCAAGTACAAGCAACAGTCTTTCCGATGTCCTTGGATTGACGCGACGCCGCAGCGTTCAGCTCGGTATGCTTGCCATCCTGTTGCTGATGACGGGGCATTTTGCAGGCTCGGTCTATGTGCGTCCCTTCCTCGAAAAGGTCACGCTTCTTGACACCACGCCGATTGCACTCGCCCTGCTCGGATTTGGCGTTGCCTCGGTGATCGGCAATGTCGTCGGCGGCCGGATGGCTGACGCCAGTATCCGCGTTGCTCTCATCGTCACTGCAGCGGTGATGGCATTTGCGACGATCGCCCTCGTTATCTGGGGTGCTCATACGAGTGCGGCTTTTGCTCTCGTCGCACTTTGGGGCCTTGCATTCGGCATGGGACCGGTCGTGCTGCCGACAAACCTCTCCCGTGGTGCACCCGATGCCTTGGAGGCAGCCGGCAGCCTGATGGTGGTATCTTTCCAGGTGGCGATCAGCATTGGCGCGGTGCTCGGCGGTTATATCGTTGACTCCTACGGTGCGACCGCGCCGCTCGCTCTCACCGCCGTCCTTGCCGCATTGACGGTCGCACTCGCCGTCGTGCAGCGTCGCGACTGATCCCTGCCACTCCTGGGCCGCGGGCGACATGACGTCCGCGGCAACCGGATGAGCGGCGAATTTCCGGAGCCGCCACCTGAAACAGGTTAAAAATTGGGGCAGGTCCTGCCTTGCGTCACTCCACCTTTGCGCTACGCTTGAGAACAGGGATTTCTCAATGGAGGGACTGAGGCATGTGCAACAATTGCGTGATCGAGAACGTAAAACGGAACATGCTGTCACGACGCCTGCTGTTCAAGGGCGCCGCGGCCGGTTTAACGGCCATGACGGCGGGCAGCCTGGCGGCGCCGGTGCTGGCGCAATCGCCCCGGCAGGTCGTTGATCTCACCCATACCTATGATTCCACATTTCCCACATTCGATGGCAAACCGGGCATAGAATACGAGTGGGCAGCGGAGATCGCCAAGGACGGCTATCAGCTCCACAAACTCACCATCTACGAACATACCGGCACCCATATCGATGCGCCTTTCCATTTCAGCGCGGATGGCGCGAGCGTCGACCAGTTGGAGCCGCAGAAACTTGTGGCGCCGCTCGTCATCGTCGACATCACCGACCGCGCCAAAGACGATGCCAATTCCACCATTGAAGCCGAAGACATCGAGCGCTGGATATCTGCGAATGGCGACATTCCGGCAGGTGCAATCGTGGCCCTGCGCTCCGGCTGGGCAACCAAAGTGAAGAGCCCCTCATTCCGCAATGACGACGCCGGAAAATTCGCCTTCCCCGGTTTCGGCAAATCGGCGACCGACCTTCTGCTCAAGCTCGATACGGTCGCCATTGGCGTCGACACGCTTTCGCTGGATCCCGGCAACTCCGCAGATTTCGCGGTTCACAATTCCTGGCTGCCGGCGGGGCGCTACGGCATCGAAGGGCTGAACAACCTCGAGGCTCTGCCGGTCAAGGGAGCGACCATAGTTGTCGGCGCGCCGGCACACCGCGGCGGAACGGGCGGCCCGGCCCGGATTCTGGCCCTGGTCTGATACCGGACAGCCCTTCCGTTCACTCATGGATCGATTGGAAAGGCGAATCCTGCCTTGACGCGGTCCATGACGACCATCGTCTTGAACCCCTTGATATCGTGGTTCTCGTAAAAGAACCGGCGGGTGAAGGCCTCGTAGTCTTCCATGTCCTTGGCCGTGATCACCAGGATGAAATCGGCGTCACCCGTCACGTAATAACCGATCATGACCTCCCGCGTGGCGCGAATGGCAGCCTTGAAACGATCGACAATATCGGCCCTTTCTCGCTCCAGCGAGACGAGAACGATCATGGTGATGCCGCGCCCGACGGCCTTGGGCGAAACGATTGCCACATCGGCTTCGATCACCCCCTCATCACGCAGGCGCTTCAACCGACGCTGGCACGCGGTTGGCGACAGGTTGACGATTTTGGCCAACTCTTCCGATGTCAGGCGATTGTTCTTCTGTACGGCGTCAAGCAGTGCCCGGTCGGCTCGGTCAATCTGTGTCATGCGGGATTCCTGCATCTGAATGTCGAACTAAGCATTATTCCTGCGTCGAAGCATGCTTAAACGCCGTCGATCAATCATGCAGCGCAGTTAAGCTTCTGGCAAATGAAAAGGGAACTTGCCGATGGAAGCTATCGCCAGCGCAGCGCTTAAAAACCTTCACCGACCCGAGCTGATCGAGCATCGTGCCTTTCTGGATGGGCAATGGGTGGCGCGTAAGGAGACGCTGGGCGTTGTCGATCCGGCAAGCGGAGATCATCTGCTCGATGTCTCTTCCTGCTCCCTGAACGATGTGGACGCCGCAGTCGAGGCCGCCGGCAGAGCGTTTCTCCGGTGGCGGGACATGCTGCCCGTGGAACGCGGCGATATCCTGCGGGCATGGGGCCGGCTGATGCGTGACAATGCCCGCGACCTCGCTGTTATCATCAGCGCCGAACAGGGAAAGCCGCTTTCGGAATCGCTCGGCGAAATTTCCTATGCCGCCGCCTTTTTGGACTGGTTTGCGAGCGAGTGCGAGAGATCCTATGGCGAGACAATTCCAAGCCACCTAAAAGGCGGCAATCTTTCCGTGCGGATGCAGCCGGTCGGCGTCACGGTGGCCATCACCCCCTGGAACTTTCCCTCCGCCATGATCGCGCGCAAGGCGGGCGCCGCCCTTGCTGCGGGCTGCACGATGATCGTCAAGCCGGCGCCGGAAACACCGCTTTCGGCACTGGCACTGGCAAAACTGGCGCAGGAGGCGGGTATGCCGGCCGGCGTGTTGCAGGTTCTGCCGGGTGAAGCCGCGCTGCTCGCGCGCCGCCTGCTGGAGCATACCGAGGTGCGGGCATTTTCCTTCACCGGCTCGACGGAGGTGGGGCGGCTCCTCCTCACGCAATCGGCAGCGACCATCAAAAAAGCCTCGCTGGAGCTTGGCGGCCACGCACCCTTCATCGTCTTCGCCGATGCGGATCTGTCCCAGACAGTGACGGGCTGCCTCGCCGCCAAATTTGCGACATCGGGACAGGACTGCCTTGCAGCAAACCGCATCTATGTTCAACGCGGGCTTTATGACCGTTTCATTGAGCGGTTTGCCGATGCGACCTCTAGACTGACCGTCGGCCATGGCCTTGAACCCGGTATCGACATCGGGCCGATGACACGACCGTCCGTCGCCGAAAAGTGCCGCCAGCAGATTGCGCAGGCGCTCTCTTCCGGCGCGCGCCTCGTCTGCGGTGGACAGGACAGCCCGCTCGGCGGCAATTTCGTCACCCCCACCGTGTTGGCCGATGTGACTGACGACATGCTGATCGCGCGCGAAGAAACCTTCGGTCCGGTCGCCGCCATCCTGTCATTCGATGACGAGCGGGAGGTGGTCCGCCGCGCCAATGCCACGGAGATGGGGCTTGCGGCCTATGTCTACACCAACGACCTCGGCCGGGCGATGCGCCTGACCGACCAGCTGGAATACGGCATGGTTGCCGTCAACACGCCGAAATTCACCGGCGCGCCAATCCCCTTCGGCGGCTGGAAACAATCCGGCCTAGGCCGCGAGGGCTCGCGTCATGGCCTCATGGAATATCTCGAACCCAAATATGTCTGCTTCGGCAACCTGGCTGCCTGAAAGGAACTCGCCTATGACCATCGACATCAAAAACATCGCGGAAATGGATCGAAATGCGGTTCTGCATCCCTTCACGCAGTTGAAGGATTTCGCCAGCGGCAAACTCGGCGAACCGACCATCGTCGAAACCGGCAAGGGCATCCGCATTCAGGACGCGCATGGCAAGCAGCTGATCGATGGCTTTGCAGGTCTGTATTGCGTCAATGTCGGCTATGGCCGCACCGAGGTGGCGGAGGCCATCTCCCGTCAGGCCTACAGGCTTGCCTACTACCATTCCTACGCCGCCCACACGACGGACGAACTGGCGATCCTGTCCGACCGGCTGGTGCAGATGGCGCCCGGCAAGATGAGCAAGGTCTTTTACGGCATGTCGGGCTCGGACGCCAACGAGACCCAGGCCAAGCTCGTCTGGTATTACAACAACCTGCGCGGCAAGCCGCAGAAGAAAAAAATCATTTCCCGCGAGAGAGGGTATCACGGCTGCAGCGTGGTCTCCGGCTCCATGACCGGCATGAGCTTTTATCACGACCACATGGACCTGCCGCGCGCCGGCGTGCTGCACACCGGCGTTCCGCACCATTACTGGGGTGCGGAAGCCGGTGAAACCGAGCTGGAATTCTCAAAACGCCGCGCCGACGAACTGGAAGCACTCATCCTGCGCGAAGGTCCCGACACAACAGGCGCCTTCATTGCCGAACCGGTGCTTGGCACGGGCGGCATCACGCCGCCGCCGGAAGGCTACTGGCCGGCGATACAGGATGTTCTCAAAAAATACGATGTCCTGCTGATCGCCGATGAGGTGATTACCGGCTTCGGCCGCACGGGCTCCATGTTCGGCTCGCAACATTACGGCATCGAGCCGGATCTGATCACCGTCGCCAAGGGCCTGACTTCGGCCTATTTCCCGCTCTCCGGCGCCATCGTGGGGGAGAAAGTCTACAGGGTGATGGAGGACGGCGCTGATCGCGTCGGCGCATTCTCCCATGGCTACACCTATTCCGGCCACCCCATCGGTGCGGCTGCGGCAAATGCCGTGCTCGACATTGTCGAAAAGGAAGACCTGCCCGGCAATGCGCGTGCGGTCGGCAGCTATTTTCAGGAACAGTTGAAGGCGAAGTTCGCGCAGCTTCCAATCGTCGGCGAAGTGCGAGGCGTGGGCCTGATGGGCGCCATCGAATTCGTGGCGGACCGGGAAAAGAAGACACGTTTTGCCCCCGCCCTCACGGTCGGCGCGCGCGTTTCGAAGGCGGCACGCAACGGGGGACTCATTGCGCGTGCCATGCCGCATGGCGATATTCTGGGCTTTGCACCGCCGCTCGTCACAACGAAGGCGGAGGTGGACGAGATCATCGCCATCGCCGAAGCCGCTGTCCGCAGCGTCATGGATGATCTGGTGCGGGCCGGCGAAAAAATCTGACGCCAGCCTTGGCGTTCAACGGTCACCACTGCTGCCCATTTCGACAGTAATGACATGACAACTGCGCCCATTTGCGGCGCAGTTGTCATCTGCGCTGCATAAGGCTTCATCTTTTCGCAGAAGCGTGCATAATGTCATGAAATTACCTTCGTCAAAAACGAGACAATTTCATGCGTCGTCAAGCCAATCCGCTCAGCTCCGATCCGGTTTCCGCAACCAAACCGGTGGCATGGCGGCCGTCGCTTGCCAAGCAGAAGGGCGAAACCAAACATTCGGCACTGACGGAACGCATCATTGCCGATATCGACGCCGGCGTCCTGAAGCCGATGGACCGCATGCCGACCCACCGCGATCTCGCCCGCGAACTCGGCCTTTCAGTCCAGACCGTCAGTCTTTCCTACAAGGAGGCCGAGCGGCTGGGTTATCTCAGCGGCGAAATCGGCCGCGGCACTTTCGTAAAGACACGGGTGACGGACCGGGCGGGACGCATGATGCTCGATCACAGCCCGACCGAGGTGCTCGATCTATCGATTATCCGCGGCGTTTATCTCGACGACCATGAAAACGCCTCGCGCGCCATCCTTCGCGAATTGGCCGATGGTGACAATTCGGGCTTCATGCGCCCCTGCCGGCCGGTCGCGGGCCTCGACAGCCATCGCGAAACCGCACGGATCTGGCTTGGCATGATGGGCGTGACCGCCGGCGCGGAGCGTATTCTTGTCACCAACGGTGCTGCGCACGGCATTTTCCTTGCCTTGAGCTGCATTATCCGCTCGAACGACGTGGTTCTCTGCGAAAACCTCACCGACCACGGCATTATCGGCCTGTCGAACATTCTGGGCTTCAGCCTCAAGGGCCTGCCGACCGACGAAGAGGGCATTCTGCCGGACGCGCTCGAGGCCGCCTGTGCAGCCGGCGGTGTCAGGGCGCTGGTGCTCATTCCCACCCTCAACAATCCCACCGGGCATGTGTCGGGTGCGGAGCGCAGGCGGGCGATTGCGGCGATTGCCGAACGGTACGGCGTCTTTGTCATTGAGGACGAAGTTTATCGCCCGATCATCGAGGATGACCTGCCATCCATCACCGAAATGCTGCCTGATCTGGGCTTTTTCGTCACCAGCTTTACCAAGACGGTGCTGACCGGGCTACGCGTCGGTTATCTCGTCGTGCCGCCCGCCTACTCCATCCGCGCCGCCTCTATCCTGCGTGTATCGAGCTGGAGCGGCACCTATCTCACGGCCGAAATCGCCACGCGCTGGGTCGAAAACGGCACCGCAGGGCGGCTGCTGGATGTCCAGCGCGCCGAAGTGCGTGCGCGGCAAAAGATCGCCACGGACATATTGGGCGACCATATCGCCTCGACCCACCCCCTCTCCTTCTGCGCCTGGCTGAAGGTTCCACCGCGCTGGACGGAGGACGGCCTGGTGCGCGCGCTCACAAACCAGAACGTCGCGGTCACGCCGTCGGAACCATTCATTGCCGGTCCCGGCCATGGCGGCGGCATCCGCATATGCCTCGGCGGCCGCCTCAATCACTCAAGCCTCGTCAAGGCCTTGACCACCGTGCGGCAGACCTTCGAGCAACTGCCGCCTGTCTACGATATCGGTTCAATCGGCTGAGGCGGCCGCCCGAAAATCATTGAATCATTACAATATAATAATTGACATGATTTTACTTCGCTCTCAACATGACAATCATGAAGAGCGAAAACCTGTCCATATCCGCCGACAAAACCCTGCTTCCGGTCTCGCTGGCCGCGATAGAGCAGGCGGCTGCGCGGCTTGCCGGACAGGTGGAGCGAACACCTTTGGTTCGCTCGGACAATCTGTCCGAACGCTGTGGTTCTCCCGTTCATCTGAAACTTGAAACCCTTCAGCCCATCGGCGCCTTCAAACTGCGCGGCGCGATGAACGCTATCCTCTCGCTTGACGATGAGGCACGCAGGCGTGGCCTCGTCACGGCCTCGACCGGCAATCATGGCCGCGCCGTGGCCTATGCGGCCCGCAAGCTCGGAATTCCCGCCACGATCTGCATGTCGGCACTCGTGCCGGCGAACAAGGTTGAGGCGATCCGCGCGCTCGGTGCGGAGATCCGGATCGTCGGCAGGTCACAGGATGACGCGCAGGAGGAAGCGGAGCGCCTGACCAAGAGTCTCGGCCTGACCGCAATCCCACCATTCGATGATGCTGACGTTGTGGCCGGCCAGGGCACGATCGGTCTCGAGCTTGTCGAAGACATGCCTGAACTGGCGACGGTGCTCGTTCCTCTTTCCGGCGGCGGCCTTGCGGGCGGTATCGCCGTTGCGGTGAAGGCGCTGAAGCCACGGGCACGGGTCATCGGCATTTCCATGGAGCGGGGTGCGGCCATGCAGGCGTCGGTCGCAGCCGGCCGGCCCGTCACCGTCCGGGAAGAAGAAACGCTGGCGGATTCGCTGGGCGGCGGGATTGGACTAGAGAACCGCGTGACATTCGCGCTTTGCCAGACGCTTCTCGATGAGATCGTGCTGGTTTCCGAAGATGAGATCGCAGCCGGCATCCGCCATGCGGCGCGCGAAGAAGGTTTGACGGTGGAGGGTGCGGGTGCCGTTGGTTTCGCTGCCATCCTGTCCGGCAAGATCGACATCAGCGGCCCGACCGCCATCATCGTGTCGGGCGGAAACATCGATCCGGCGATCCACAGAACAATCATCGACGGGGGAGCCGCATGAGCCGCATCACCATCCTGACCGAAAAAGATCTGCGCGGTGTCATCCAGCTCGACCTTTCCGCTGTCGACTGCGTGGAGCGGGCCTTTGCGGCGCTCGCAACGCAAGCCGTTGCCATGCCGCCGATCCTGCGGCTCGATATTCCGGAATTTCGCGGCGAAGTGGATGTGAAGACCGCCTATGTCCCGGGCTTTGACGGTTTCGCCATCAAGGTCAGCCCCGGTTTTTTCGACAATCCGAAACTCGGTCTGCCCAGCCTCAATGGCCTGATGATCCTCTTCAGTGCGAAGACCGGACTGGTGGAGGCCCTTCTCCTCGACAATGGCTATCTTACCGATGTGCGGACCGCCGCAGCCGGTGCTGTCGCGGCGCGGCATCTGGCCCGCAAAGACGCGTCCGTCGCCGCGATATTCGGGGCGGGCATGCAGGCCCGCTTGCAGCTTGAAGCCCTGATGCTGGTGCGCCCGATTAGATCGGCACGGATATGGGCACGCGACCATGACAAGGCCAAGAGACTTGCGGGCGATTTCGCCAGCGAACACGGCATCGAAGTCACCGCCATGGCCGATCCGCAGGCCGCCGCGCGGGGTGCCGATATCATCGTGACAACGACACCCGCCGAAAGCCCGATCCTCTTTGCCGACTGTCTGGAAGAAGGCCAGCATCTGACAGCCATGGGATCGGATGCCGAACACAAGAACGAGATCGATCCGGCCGTATTCGCCAGAGCACATTATGTCGCGGACCGCATCTCGCAGACCCGCATTCTCGGTGAGTTGCGTCACGCCATCGCCGCCGGCCACGCCGCGTCGAATCAGCACTTCGCCGAACTTGGGGACGTCATTGCCGGCAAGGTGCAGGGCCGCATGTCGAGCAAGGACATCACCTTTGCCGATCTGACCGGCACCGGCGTGCAGGACACGGCTATCGCCAATCTCGCCTTTGCCCGCGCAAAGGAAGCCAAGAGCGGTCAAACAATCGAAAACAGAGTAAAAATGGGAGACGCAGCGTGAGCGTAACGCTGAACTTTACGCGCGAGGAATATGCCGCGCGCCTGTCCAAAACACGTAAAGCCATGGAAAAGGCCGGGCTCGATCTTCTGGTCGTCACCGACCCGTCCAACATGCATTGGCTGACCGGCTATGACGGCTGGTCCTTCTATGTGCATCAATGCGTGCTGGTGCCGCCGGAAGGCGAGCCGATCTGGTACGGCCGCAAGCAGGATGCCAACGGCGCCAGACGCACAGCCTATCTCGCCCACGACAATATCATCGGCTATCCGGATCACTACGTTCAATCGACCGAACGGCACCCGATGGATCTGTTGTCTGAGATCATCGAGGAGCGCGGCTGGTCTGGCCTGACGGTCGGTGTCGAGATGGATAATTATTATTTCTCGGCAGCCGCCTTTGCCTCTCTGCAGAAACATCTGCCAAACGCCCGTTTCAAGGATGCCGCCGGTCTCGTGAATTGGCAGCGCGCGGTGAAAAGCCCGACCGAACTCGACTATATGCGCAAGGCCGGCAAAATCGTCGAGCTGATGCACAAGCGTATCGTCGATGTCGTTGAGCCGGGCATGCGCAAATGCGATCTCGTGGCCGAAATATACGATGCCGGCATTCGTGGAACTGCCGAATTCGGCGGCGACTATCCCGCCATCGTGCCGCTGCTTCCTTCGGGTGCCGATGCCTCCGCCCCACATCTGACATGGGACGACAAGCCGATGCGCTCAGGCGAAGGTACTTTCTTCGAAATCGCCGGCGCTTACCGCCGTTATCATTGCCCGCTGTCGCGCACCGTCTTTCTCGGCAAGCCAACACAGGCGTTTCTCGATGCGGAAAAAGCGACGCTTGAGGGCATGGAAGCCGGTCTTTCCGCCGCAAAGCCGGGCAACACCTGCGAGGACATCGCCAATGCCTTCTTCGCCGTCCTGAAAAAATACGGGATCATCAAGGACAACCGCACCGGCTATCCCATCGGCCTCTCCTATCCGCCGGACTGGGGCGAGCGCACCATGAGCCTTCGCCCCGGCGACCGCACGGAGCTGAAGCCCGGCATGACATTCCATTTCATGACCGGTCTCTGGCTGGAAGACATGGGCCTTGAAATCACCGAAAGCATCGCCATCACCGAAGCCGGTGTCGAATGCCTTTCCAATGTGCCGCGGCAACTGTTCGTGAAAGGCTGAGACGATGTTGAAGACCGCGCTTCGCCCCTCGCCGATCGCGCCCACCGTCGATTTTGACGCGAAGGGCGTGCAGCACGGTCATCTGCGGCTGCCATACAGCCGCGATGACAGCGCCTGGGGTTCGGTGATGATCCCGATCTGCGTCATCGCCAATGGCGAAGGGCCGACAGCCCTTTTGACCGGCGCCAATCATGGCGACGAATATGAGGGACCGGCAGCACTTTTCGAACTCGCCCACACGCTTGATCCGGCAGACGTGAACGGGCGCGTCATCATCGTGCCGGCGCTCAACTATCCGGCCTTTCGTGCGGGAACACGCACCTCGCCCATCGACCGGGGAAACCTGAACCGCAGCTTTCCCGGCCGCCCTGACGGCACGGTGACGGAGAAGATCGCCGACTACGTGACCCGCCATCTGATACCGCTCGCGGATATCGTCCTCGATTTCCATTCCGGCGGCAGGACGCTTGATTTCCTGCCCTACGCCGCAGCCCACGATTTGCCCGACAAGACGCAGGAGGCCCGGTGTTTTGAAGCGGTAGCCGCTTTTGCCGCCCCCTATTCGATGAAGATGCTGGAAATCGATGCCGTCGGTATGCTCGACACAACGGTCGAGGAGATGGGCAAAGTCTTTGTCACGACCGAACTTGGCGGAGCCGGCACGGCGAGCGCAAGATCGATCGACATCGCCCGGAAAGGCACCGTCAATCTGCTGCGCCATGCCGGCATCCTCGCCGGCGCACCGGCACCTGCGCCAAGCCGCTGGCTGGATATGCCATCCAGCGATTGCTTCACCTTTGCCGAAGACGACGGGCTTGTCGCCTTTGTCCGCGATCTGGGAGACGCGGTCACGGCAGGTGAAACAATCGCCCGGGTTTATCCTGTCGGCAAAACCGGCCTCGCGCCGGTCGATTACCGCGCCTCCATCAATGGCGTGCTTGCCGCGCGCCATGTTCCCGGCCTCATCAAGGCCGGCGACTGCCTTTCCGTCATCGCCACGGTCACGGAGAATATCTAGCCACAAGAAACATCGTGAGATCCAAAAACGGACCGCGCAACCCAACCAGAGGAGTAAGAACATGCACATTGCCAGACTTGCCGGGCTTTCCGCCCTCGCGCTTACTATCGGCGTGACGTCCGCCAGCGCCCTGACAGTCGAGGAAGTAAAAAGCCAGGGCTATATCCGCGCCGCAACGGCCAATGAAGTGCCCTATTCCTACATGCAGCCAGACGGCACCTCCGCCGGCATCGGCCCCGATGTGGCCAATGCGGTTCTGAAATCGATGGGTATCGAGGAGGTCAACTGGACGGTGACGCCCTTCGGCACGCTGATCCCCGGCCTCAAGGCCCGTCGCTTCGATTTCGCGGCCGCCGAACAGAACATCTCGCCCGAGCGCTGCAAGCAGGTCGCCTTCACCGAACCGAACTCGTCCTATGGCGAAGGCCTGCTGGTGAAGAAGGGCAATCCGAAAAAGCTGACCACCTATGCCGATATCGCCAAGGACCCCTCGCTGAAGGTAGCGGTCGTGTCGGGCGCCAACAATGTCGACTTCCTGCGGGCGGTTGGCGTCAAGGAAGAGCAGATCGTCTTCATCCCCGCCAATGCCGATGCCATTCCGACCGTCCAGAGCCGCGCCGATGCTTATGCAGCGACGGAGCTGACTGTTTCGGAACTCGCCAAGGGACAAGCCAATGTCGAGCAGGTCGAGCCTTTCACCGACCCCGTCGTGAAGGATGCGCCGGTGCGTAATTACGGGGGTTTTGCCTTCCGGCCGGAAGACAAGGAGCTGCGTGACGCCTTCAACGCCGCACTCGTCGAATTCCGCAAGACCGACGATTACAAGAAAATCCTCGCCAAATACGGCCTCTCCGAACAGAGTATTGCGGCGGCGGCCGAAAAGAAGGTCGCCGATCTCTGCGCCGGCAAATAATGCCAGCCGGCGCCCGGCCATAACCGGGCGCCGTTCCTCGGAAACTCGGGAAAACGCCAGATGGACATGACCGCCTATTTGCCGATGTTGTGGCAAGGCGCCGTCGTCACCATGACGATTACGCTCGCAGCCCTTGTCGTCGGCACGGTGCTCGCCTTTTTCTTCGGCATTCTGCGCGTCGAGGGTGGACCGATCCTGTCGACCATCGCGCTTTGTTACACGGAAGTGTTCCGCGGCACCTCGCTGCTGGTGCAGCTTTTCTGGTTTTATTATGCCCTGCCGCTGGTCGGGCTGAGCTTCGATCCGATTACCACCGGCGTGCTGGTGCTTGCCGCCCATGCCGGCGGTTATGGCGCCGAGATCGTGCGCGGCGCGCTGTCTTCCGTTTCGGTGCAGCAGCTGGAAGCCGCACGCGCGCTGAATTTCACACGGATGCAGACGCTGTTTCGCATTTCCTTGCCGCAGGCCGTTGTCGAGATGATGCCGGCCTTCGGCAATCTCGCCATCGAAACGCTGAAGCTTTCATCGCTTGTGTCGCTTATCTCGATTGCCGATCTCACCTTTGCCGCGCAGTCGATCCGCAACCTGACGCTGGATAGCGCCAGCATCTATTCGATCACGCTGCTTTGTTATTTCGCGATGTCGCTGATCCTGATGGTCGTCATCCGGGTGATCGAACGCTTCGTGCGGCGCGGCAACGTCTTCCCGCGCACCCGCCATTCGTAAGGATATCTGCTCATGATGTATGGTTACGAATGGGACACAACCACCTGGCTCACCTACACGACCTCCATCCTGCCGATCATCCTGATCGGGCTTACGGTGACACTGAAGGCCGCCGCCGCCGGCTTTGCCATCGCGCTGGTTCTGGGGCTCGTCTTCGCGCTGCTGCGCCGCAGCCGTGTCAGGATGATCTCCTGGCCGACCGCGCTGGTTGTCGAGTTCCTGCGCGATACGCCGCTTCTGGTGCAGCTGTTCTTTCTCTATTACGTGCTTCCGGATTTCGGCATTGTTCTGCCGGCGTTTCTCACCGGCGCGCTGGCGCTCGGCCTGCAATATGCCGCCTATACGTCCGAGGTCTATCGCGGCGGCATAGAGGCAGTGCATCACGGGCAATGGGAAGCGGCGACGGCGCTTAATCTCACACGCATGCAGACCTATCGGGATATCATCATCCCGCAGGCCATTCCGCGCATCGTTCCGGCCATGGGCAACTATCTGGTTGCCATGATCAAGGAAACGCCGGTGCTTTCCGTCGTCACGGTTCTGGAGATGATGGGGCTTGCCAATATGATCGGCGAGCGCACCTTCGAATATCTGGTGCCGCTGACGCTTGTGGGCCTGATCTTCCTCCTTCTGACCATAATCTGCTCGGCAGGCCTCAGCCGCCTGCAAAGGGCACTTCCAAAAGCAGGAATACCCTTGCGATGACCAACAACACGAACCAGCCACTGATCGAATTTTCCGATGTCACGAAACGCTTCGGCATTCTGACGGTGCTCGACCAGTTCAATTTCAGCGTGGCGAAGGGCGAAAAAGTCACCCTCATCGGTCCTTCCGGCTCCGGCAAATCAACAGTTCTGCGCATTCTCATGACGCTGGAACCGTTCCAGGAGGGAAAGCTGACCCTTGCGGATATGTCCTACCATGAGCCAGGCGGCAAAGGACCATTCAAGGCCTCGGAAAAACATCTGCGCCAGATCCGCAACCACGTCGGCATGGTGTTCCAGAGCTTCAATCTCTTTCCCCATATGACCGTCCTTCGCAATATCGTAGAGGCACCGGTGCGGGTTCTGGGCATCGGCCGGGCAGAGGCGGAGGCGCGCGCAATCGAATTGCTGAAGATGGTCGGGCTGGCGGATAAAAAGGACCATTATCCGGTGCAGCTTTCCGGTGGGCAGCAGCAGCGTGTCGCCATTGCCCGCTCGCTTGCCATGCGTCCGCGTGTCCTGCTTTTCGATGAGCCGACCTCGGCGCTCGACCCGCAACTGGTCGGCGAAGTGCTGTCCGTCATCCGCGACCTGGCCCATGAGCATGACCTGACAATGCTTCTTGTCACCCACGAAATGCGCTTTGCACGGGAAGTCTCGGACCGCGTGTGTTTCTTCGATAAGGGCCGCATCTGCGAACAGGGAAAACCGGACGAGATTTTTGGCCAGCCGAAAGAAGACCGCACACGCGAATTTCTGGCTTCCGTCTTACGGTGACCTTGGTGCAATCAGTCGGCAGGGCTGGACAGAACCTTTCCGTCCCTGCCCTGCACGATATCATGCGACGGAACCGGTGGAGCATCGGCAGCCGGCAGGGGCGGGATTATCAACCACGCGCCGGGATAGTCGTTGCGAAGATGCCGGGGATTGTAACGAATACTGGTTCCGGCGGCATGGTGAAGCGTCCCGAGCGTTGCGTCTTTTGACAGGACACCTCTCTTGATCTCGTGGAGTTTTCGCTCGCCATCAAGGGCAAGCGTTGCCTCGGAAAGATCGAACCTGTCGATGTGAACGGTCTCGCCCTGCGCCGTATCGAGAACCCATCGATCGGAATCGACGAAGCCATCAATATAGACATTGCCGGTGGAGGCACGCAGGGACGTGCCTTTAGGCAGGGTGATGCCGTCGACAACATTGCCATCGGAAAGAGTGCAGTTGCTGAAGGCGGAGATGCCGCCATCGGGCGAAAGATCGAATTCCACCGGTTGCGTCGCATCGCAGCGCCAGCCGTTCTGGCTGGTCACGCCGTTGCCGGTGATCCGCATAGTCTGCGGGGTAAAGCCCACCGTTTCATAATTATCGTTGGTTTTTATCGAGATATAACGGGCGATTTCGACGGCATCGATATCCGCCACCCGCACCGCATGCGGAAACACGGCCCGGTCGAAGGCTTCCCTGTTATTGGCAATTGCCAGTTCGAGTTTGGTGCCCTTGGGCATATCGATCTGGCCAAGACGCGCCGGCTCGAGCAGTTCCGGCCGATGGCTTGCCTTCCTCTCTTTGTCGTAGGCGCGCATCTGCAGATAAAAATCACCGAACCGAAAGAGGGTGAAAAGCGCGACGGTGGTTACCAGTCCATAGGGCAGGATCATCGGGCGTTTCCAGCGGCCTGCCACATATCGTACGAACAGCAGGAACGTCCAGACGATCCATACGAAGGTCGTGATGAACAAGAAGGCAAGGAGAAGCAACGCTTCGACGGACGGGAGTGCGACAGGGATCATGCAAACCAATGGTCTTGGGCGGATCGTATTGATCCCGAAGAGACATCAGTGCTTTAGCCCACAAGCGGTTATCTTTTCAACTCGGCGATTGCGGGCGAACATGGCAGTCGCTGCCCGGGCGACAGATGGCCGCCGCCCGGTCAATGCGCTTATCAGCCATCAGCCGCCAAGCACGAAACGGGAAAATGCCAGGGCATTGCGGGCATCCTCGTCCATTTTCGCGAGGTCGGCGCCGCCGCTGAGATCGCGCCACACCTTGATGTCGGAGCCGATCGTGCCGCCCGTCTTGACGAAAGGCTCCATGACGACCGCGCCGGTGTAATTGATATCGCGAAGGGCGAGGCCGATTTCGTGCCAGGGCATCCTGCCCTTGCCCGGTACGCGGCGATTGCTCTCGCCGGTATGGAAATGCCCCAGCAACGGGCCGGCCGTGCGGATGGCCTCACCAAAGCTGTCTTCCTCGATGTTCATGTGGAAGGTGTCCAGCATGACTTTCACGTTGTTCTTGCCGACATCCTTCACAAAAGCGACGCCCTCGGCCGCCGTGTTGAGAACGTGGTTTTCGAAGCGGTTGAGGACTTCGATGCACAGGTTGATGCCGAGATCATTGGCGAAATCGGCAATGCCGTGAATGCCCTCGACGCCGCGCGCATAATCGCCCGCCTTGTCGACCGGCTGCGAATAATCGATTGGCCAATAGGAATGCAACGCGCCGCCGATGGTGTGGATGTCTAGCTTGGCGACATTGGTAAGGGTGCGTTCAAAGAACGCCTTGCCGGCTGCACGAACCGCGGCATCCTCTGACGACAGGTTCTTCGTTTTCGAAGGGCCGATGCCGGCGGTGAGGATGATGCCGTTATCCTTTGCGCTCTGCCTGATGACGGCGAGTTCGGCGTCGCTGTATTCATTGATGTGGTGGGCGGCGACTTCGATGATATCGAAACCGAGCTTGGCGACCTTCTCGATATAGGGGCCGAACTTGGCGCTCCACTCATGTTCCCAGTAGGAGTAATAGATGCCGTGTTTCATGGAGGTCTCTTTCGCTTTTCTGTTTCGCTTGACTTTGGATAGGGAGGCGCAGCCCTTCAGGAAGGTTCAGGACGCGGGACTGCTTCCCGGATTTCCGATGCGAATATCCGGCTCCATGCTTGTGGACGTGATGAAGCGGCCATTGGGGAGATCGTTTTCCTCCACCTTCCGGTTGATCTCGTCCTCGCCGAGACCGAAGCTTCGCCAGCGGTCCCGCAGCCGCGCACGCAGATCGTCTTCGTCGACATCAACGAAAATCGTGAGATCGAAGATCGGCTTGAGGCGATCCCAAGGCGACTGGCCGGCGAGGAGATAATTGCCTTCGCAGACGATGATATCGACGGATTGCGGGATCAGGCGGCCGCCGGCGCGGGCGATTTCGATGGCGCGGTCAAAGACGGGGACGGCAACGACATCGTCCTCATTGGCCTTCAGGCGCTCAAGCATGTGACGCAGGCCGTGGGCATCGAACGTATCGATGGCGCCCTTGAAGGGACGGCGCTTCATCTCTTCCAGAACGGCATCGTCATAATGAAAACCATCCATAGGAAACAGTGCGGCCGATACGCCTTTGCCTGCGTTCAACGCATCGACCACGCATTCGGCAATGGTTGATTTTCCCGATCCGGGGGCACCGGCAATCGCAATCATCACACGCCGACCCTTCGACCCTTCCAGTCGCTGGAGGGCAAGGCCCGCAATCTCGCGGGCATTATCGTCAATTTTACTCAAGGTGCTTGCCCCGATAATGAGTGCTTTCAGAAAATGCGGTACTGGTTTGCCTTGTCGCGCAGGAATGCCAGGCCCTTGTCGAGAACCTCATCGGCGCTGGGCGCAACCGGCCGCCAGGTGGAAATCGCGCCGGCCATCTCCCTGGGCATCGCGGCGAAGCTTTCGAGCGTCAGCACACCCTTGAAGCCGATGGCGGCGAGCGCTGAAAACACCTCGTCCCAAGCAACATTGCCGCAACCCGGTGTGCCGCGGTCGCTTTCCGACATATGCATGTATTTCAGATGGTTGCGGGCGGCGATGATGCCATTGGCGATGCCCTTTTCCTCCATATTCATGTGGAAAGTATCGAGATGGATAAAGACGTTGTCGGCACCGATGCGCTCCACCAGCGCCACCGCCTGTTCGGCGGAATTGAGCAGATGGTTTTCGTAGCGGTTGACGGTTTCGATACCGAATTGCAGGCCGAGTGTTTTTGCGTGGTCGGCAGCGCTGGAGAGCGCCCTTGTCAGATTGTCATATTCGCCCTGTGTCGGCGGAAATCCGGTTCGCTCATTGGTGCCGCCATAGGTAACACCCGTCAGCGCTTCCGCGCCCATATCGGCGGCCTTGTCGAGCGCGGCATTCAGATGGTCGATTGCCGCATCGGGACGCGCGGACGCCCAGGCCGGCTCCGGCAGCACCAGCGAGCAGACGGCGCGCAAACCGTATTTCTCCAGCAGGGCGCGCGTGTGTTGTGCATCGACGGAGGGGATATCGGTAAGCGGAATCTCGATGAAATCCTGACCGTAATCCGCGGCAGCGGCGATGGACCGTCTGGCATTTTCGTGGTCCCAGTTCAGGGACCACATCATTGCGTGAACACCGAAGCCTTTCACGTCATACCTTCTTTCTGAGAGATGCGAAGTAGCTCGAAAACAGGCCGCGCGCCGCCATGACGACAATCATCAGCACGCCCCAGAGCGCCGTTGCCAGATGCTGGTTGGCCCCGAGAAGATTGAGGCCGGACGACAGCAGTTGCAGAACGATGAGCGCGACGAAGACCGGCAGCACCCGACCGAAACCGCCGAACGGATTGATGCCGCCGAGAAAGGCCGCCAGCACCGTGATCAGCAGGTAGGATTCCCCGTGGCCGACACGGACGGAGTTGAAACGGGCAAGCATGATGATGCCGGCAACCGCACACATCAGGCCCGAGAGCGTGTAGACGAGAACCTGAATCTTGCGCGTATTGAGGCCGGAATAACGCGCGGCTTCGATGTTCGAGCCGATCATCAACAGGCCGAAGCCGAGCTTGGTTCGCGTCAGCAGCACATGCCAGAGGCCGACGCAGACGGTGAAAATCAGAAGCGGGATCGGCAGACCGAGAAGTGTGCCGTGACCGAGCGGCGCCATATAGGTGGGGAAACCGGAAACGTCTCCGCCACGGGTGAGAAACTCGCCAAGGCCGCGCAGGAAAATCATCATCGACAGCGTCACCAGAATGGGGTGCGCACGGGTGTAGGCAATCGCCGCCCCTGTCATCGCGCCGGCAGCGCCGCCGGTGACAAGTGCGGCAAGGCAGGCGAACAGGAATGCGCTCGGCGGCGCATCCACCCCGCCATGGGCCTGCAGCACCCAGGCCGCGGCGAGACCCGACAGATTGGCGGCGAAGGTGACGGACAGATTGATGCCGCCCGTCAGCAGCGGCAGCAGCATCGCCAGTGTCAGCAGGCCAAGTTCCGGCAGCTGGAAGGCGACCGAACCGAATGTCGCGAGCGAGAGAAAGTTATCGGCAAAGGTTCCGAAAATGAGCATGACCGCGACGAAAGCAATCACCGGCCCAGCCATGTCGGCACCGAAAATCGCGTTGAATTTCCGAACGAGATTGTTCATCGCTGTGCGCTCCCCTTCTTTGCGGATGTCCGTAAGGCACTCGGCAAAAGCTTGTCGAAGCGGGTGGAAGAGAGCGTGATGGCGATGAGGATGATGGCACCGACGATCATCTTGAAGGCAAAGGGAGAAACGCCCATCAGGTTGAGGCCGTTCTGGGTGATCGACACCATCAGCACCCCGAGCACGCAGCCGATGACGGAGCCCTTGCCGCCGCCAAGCCGCGCACCGCCAAGCACGGTTGCGGCAAGAACATCCAGCTCGCGGCCATAAAGCGCGTTCGGCACCACCTCCTGCGCATAGTGCGCCTGCATGAGCCCGGCAATGCCCGCCATCAGACCGAGCCAGCCGAAGGAAATATAGTGCATGGCGCCGATGTTGATGCCGAAGCGGCGTGCGCCTTCCGGATTGTCACCGAATGCATAAAGTTTGCGGCCGACGGTGGTGCGGGAAATCATGAACCAGGTGGCAAAGCAGCAGAGGATCATGACCACGACGGGCAGTGTCAGCTCTACCCAGGAACCATCGGACATCTCGCGCTCGTAAAACACCACGCGCGTCGACAGCCATTCGGGCAGGTCGTAGATCGACACGCCCTTGGTGAAGAACATCAACAGCCCGAAGAAGATGTTGAAGGTGGAGATGGTCGCGACGATGGAAATGATGTTGAGCCGCCAGACGAGGAAGGCGTTGACGAAACCGAGACCAAGGCCAACCGCGCCGGCAATGATGAAACCTTCCGCCCAGTTGCCGCCACCCAGCGCATTGAGCGCCAGCACCGTGACATATTGAACGACGGAGGCGGCGACCGCGAAGGAGATGTCGATACCGCCCGAGATCAGCACCACGAGCAGGCCGACCGCGAAGATGATGTTGACCGCCGAGACATTCAGCACATCGAAGGCGTTGGAAATGGTGAGGAACCGGTCGGTGGCGAAGGACAGTCCCGTGCAGAGCAGCACCATGACCATAAGCAGCGTGAATTCGGTTGTATGTCCAAGGATGAGCCTACGCATAGATGGCGGACTCCAGTTCGGTCAGCGACAGGTGTCGCGGATCATAGGTGGCGTGGAACCGGCCTTCGACCATATGGATGACCCTGTCTGTATTGAAATAAACTTCCGGCGGCTCGTCGGAGATCACGATGATCGAAAGACCTTCTGCGGCGAGCTTGCGGACGATTTCGAAGATGCCGGCGCGGGCGCCGACATCGACCCCCACGGTCGGCGCATCGAGGATGAGGATTTTCGGCCCGATGGCCAGCCACTTGGCAATCGCCACGCGCTGCTGGTTGCCACCCGAGAGCGTGCGGATCGGATCTTCCGGCAGGCCGATCTTCACCCCGAGCGCCGAAATCCAGCGGGAAACGACATCGGCCTTTTTAGAGGGTGAGATGAGGCCGCCGCTCAGCAGCCGGTCGAGCGAAGCCATAACCAGATTGTCGGCAATGGACTGCGGCTGGTTGAGGCCAAGCGACAGCCGGTCTTCGGAAAGATAGGCGACGCCCGCCCGGATCGCATCTCGGTTGGAATGAAAATCCACCTTCTTGCCGTCAATCAGGATTTCACCCGATTGCGGCCGATGCATGCCGAACAGCGTCAAAGCCAGTTCCGTGCGGCCGGCTCCCAAGAGGCCGGTTATGCCAAGCGTTTCGCCCCGCCGCAGATCGAACGAAACATCCTCGAACTCGCCGGCCCGGCTCAGCCCGCGCACCGAGAGAACGGTGGGTTTGTCATCGTGATCGGCTGCAATGACGGCGCTATCGAAATTGCGGCCGGTCATCAGTTCGGTCACCCGTGACTGGGTCATGCCTTCGACGGGAAAGACACCGACAAGCGACCCGTCCCGCAAAACGGTTATGCGGTCTGAAATCTCAAGCACTTCCGCAAGGCGGTGCGAGACGAAGACGACCGCGACGCCGGAGGCCGACAGGTTGCGGACGATGTCGATCAGGTAATCCGTTTCCGACTGCGTGAGCGACGCGGTCGGTTCATCCATGAAAACGAGCCGCGCTTCCCCGACCAGCGCGCGGGCAATCGCCACGATCTGACGCTGGGCGATAGGCAGTTCCTTGAGCGGCTTATCAAGATCGATCTCGACGCCGAGCCGGGCCAGCGCCTTTTCGGCCGCCTGCTCGATGGCGCGCTTGTCGACCAGCCCGTATTTTCCATTCACCGCGTACTGGAAGCCGATATTCTCAGCCACCGTCATTTCATCGAAAAGCGCCAGATCCTGCCAGATCACCTGGATGCCAAGCGATTGCGCAAGCGTCGGGTTCATCGCGGTGATCTGCTTGCCGTCGAAATAAAGTTCGGCATCGCTTTCGGGCGTATAGACGCCTGTGATGACCTTGATCAGCGTGCTTTTACCGCAGCCGTTTTCGCCGGCAAGGCAATGCACTTCACCCGGATTGACCTCGAAAGAAACACCCTTCAGCGCGCGGACGCCGCCGAAGGTGACTTTGACATTTTTGAGGGCCAGGAGCGGTTCTGCGCTCATGATAACGTAAATCTCCTTCGCCGCGGCAGCATTGCAGACGTGGCGCTCGGCATGTTTTCCAGATGGGACGTCGCGCGAGTATCACACCTCGCGCGACGCCCTCGGCCTTGGGGAGGATCAGAGGCCCATGGAAACGAGCTTGTCGATGCTTTCCTTGTCGATCTTCAAAAGCTGGTCGACGACGATGGTGTTACCCTCGGGATTGATGGTGCCGAGACCTTCGATAGTGTCGCCGGCCTTGGGTGTCTCGCCCTTGGCGATACGATCCGCGAGGGTGATGAAGACTTCACCGGCTTGTTTCGGGTTCCACATGAAGCCGCCCGTCAGCGCGCCCGACTTGATGAGCTTGGCGCCCTGCCCCGGCGAGAACGGGCCGATGACGAAGACCTTGCCATCCTTGCGCCGCTCTTCGACGGCACGCCCGGCGCCGATCGGCCCCTGCGAACCGAAGGCGAGGAAACCGCTCAGGTCGGCATTGGCGGACATCAGGTCAAGCGCCGTCGAACGGCTCTTGTCGAGGTCCTCCGCCACGCCGTAGCGATCGCCGACGAGCTTCATGTCCGGATAATTGGCCTTGATGTAAGCGATGGCGGCATCAGCCCAGGCATTATGAAGCGGAACCGTAAGCGAACCGACGAAGACGGCATAGGAGCCCTTGCCGCCCATCTTTTCAGCCAAGAGCTTGCCATGCGCCTCGCCGAAACCCTTGGCGGATGCCAGTTCGAAATCCCAGTCGGCGCCGAGCTGCTTGGGCGATTCATGGGTGATGACCTTGATACCGGCGGCCTGAGCCTTTTTCAGCACCGGCTCCAGCACCTTCGCATCATTGGGCACAACACCGATGAAATCGACCTTCTGGGCGATCAGGTCTTCGATGGCGCGGACCTGCAGGGCGGGATCGGCGCTGGTCGGGCCGACCATGAAACCGTCAACGCCGAGCTTCTTGCTCTGCTCCTTGATGCCGGCCTCCATGGCGTTGAACCACGGAATGCCGCCGATCTTGACGACGACGCCCACCTTCGGCCCTTCGGCAAAGGCGGCGGACGAGAGCAACGCGAGCGACAGGCCGACCGCTGCAGCAATAATTTTCTTCATGATGTTCCTCCTCAAAAAATTAGGCAAACGAAACCAGCCGCAGCCATTTTTCATCTGGCGCGTTCAAAATTTCTCATCTCGCTTATTCGAGACTCTCCCTTGCCACTCCCACAGCAACCATCTTGCACAATCGATATTGCCAAGTTGCACAATCGATGGTGCAATAACCATAACATGAAGCGCCCTTCCGTCAAGGGGATGTGTGCTCTAATAATCGGAATCAGTTGGGGAGATCGCAGTGACGGGTATAAGTTCCAAGAAAGCCACCATTTATGACTTGTCGATATTGTCGGGCGCATCAGCCTCGACAGTGAGCGCGGTGTTGAACGGATCGTGGCGCAAACGGCGGATTTCGGAGGAGACTGCCGATAAGATTCTCTCGCTCGCCAAGGCGCATCGCTATACAACCAACCTGCAGGCCCGCGGTCTGAGAAGTTCGAAATCCGGTCTCGTCGGGCTTCTGGTGCCCATTTATGACAACCGGTTCTTTTCATCGATGGCGCAGACATTCGAAGGGCAGGCACGCAAACGCGGCCTGTCGCCCATGGTGGTCTCCGGACGGCGCGATCCCGAGGAAGAACGCCGCACCGTGGAGACCCTGATCGCCTATTCCATCGATGCCCTCTTCATTGCAGGCGCGACCGATCCCGACGGCGTGCACCAGGTCTGCGCCCGCGCAGCACTGCCGCATGTCAATATCGACCTTCCCGGCAAATTCGTACCCTCGGTCATTTCCGATAACAGGCACGGTGCGGAGATACTGACATCGGCGATCCTTGCCCATGCGGAAAAAGGCGGGCCTCTCGGCCCTGACGACGTCATCCTGTTCGGCGGTCATGACGACCACGCCAGCCGCGAGCGTATCGACGGCTTCCACGCCGCCAAGGCCGCTTATTTCGGGGCGGAGAGCGGAGACGATATCGAGATCACCGGCTATTCACCGCATATGACGGAGCTGGCATTCGAACGCTTCTTCGAGCGCAGGGGCCGCCTGCCCCGCTGTTTCTTCGTCAATTCATCGATAAATTTCGAAGGCCTGCTGCGTTTCATGGGGCGTCATGATGGCGAGGCCTTCGGCGACATCGTTGTCGGCTGCTTCGACTACGACCCGTTCGGGTCATTCCTTCCCTTCCCGGTCTATATGATTAAACCCGATATCGCGCAGATGCTCGAAAAGGGTTTCGAACTGCTGGAAGAGAACCGGACCGAGCCGGAAGTCACTATCATCGAACCGAAGCTCATTCCCCCGCGAACCGCTCTCGAAGGCCCGCTCGACGACATATGGGACCCGGTTGCATTGCGTCGCATGGCGAAGTGAACGCGCGAAATCCCGCTTGACCTCAACCGCGCTTGAGGTCGTACCGATTGCATGGTGCTTCACCATCGCAACGGGAAAATGATGATCGAAAAACTCATGAGGATGCTGGAAGACGGACGGGACAGTCCGCTCCTGCGCTTTTCAATCGCAAAGACGCTCAAGGCGGCCGGGCAGTTCGAAGTTGCCGCGCTTCATCTCCAGGAGGCCATCCGGCAGGATCCCGACTATTCCGCGGTTTGGGCCGAACTCGGCGAATGTCGCGCACGGCTGGGAGATGACGACGGCGCCATTGCGGCATGGTTGGAAGGCATCGCGGTGGCCGTCAGGCGTGGCGACATTCAGGCAAAGAGGCAGATGGAGGTCCGGCTGCGACGTTTGCGGTCACGCACCCTGAAAGGCGTCCGTTGACGAGAGCCTCAACGCCTATCGTCAGAGAGGTCCGGCCCGCCTCCATGAAACGGGCCGGGCATTTTTACGGCTGCGGCTTATCGGATCGCCAGAACCGATAAAGCTCGGCGACATTGCCGCTGGTCATAAGCGGCATTGCCGCTTTCAGCCGTGCCGCCGGCCAATCCCACCATTTCATCTCGAGCAGCATGGCGATGCTGTCGTCATCGAACCGCTTGCGGATCGTTTTTGCGGGGTTGCCGCCGACGATGGCATAGGGTTCGACATTCTTCGTCACCAGCGCCCGCGTTCCGACCACGGCGCCATCGCCGACCGTGATGCCGGGCATGATGATCGCTTCCGAGCCTATCCAGACATCGTTGCCGATGACGGTATCGCCCGCCGGCAGATAACCGTTGCCGGCATTCTCGAATTCCGGCACCTCCGGCATGAAGAAGAACGGGAAGGTGCTGATCCACTCGTTGCGATGGCCCTGATTGCCGGCCATGATGAAGGCGGCGCCCGAACCGATCGAGCAGAAGCTTCCGATCACCAGCCTGTCCGCGCCTTCATCCGGCAGCAGATAACGGGCGCAATCCTCAAAACTGTGGCCGCGATAATAGCCGGAATAATAGCTGTATTTCCCGACCACGAGGTTCGGGTTCCTGACCTGCTTGTCAAGCGTGATGCCCCGGAACGGGCTTTCGAAGTAATTTTCCATTGGAGTAATCTCACTGCATATGTTCGCATTCGCTTGCCTTCAGACAAGCCGACGCCGAGCGCCAAGCCTGTCGGCTTTTCGCTCGATGCTCCTCGCGCTGCGGCGGGAGCTAGATGCAGGTGATACTCGATGCTTTTATCATTCAGTCTGGTTACCGCAAAAAGAGGCGAAGGCCAAGCCGAGACATGTCGCCAGTCTCCAATGGTCGGGTCGGAGCACCGCCACCCATAAAAAACAGCGGGGATTTCTCCCCGCTGTCCACGTTCATTCGGCGTTTTCAGTGCATCGCCATCGCGGAGCCTGTAGCCCACGCACCGCGATAATCACGATCTCAGTAATGCACCGACTGGGAATCGATCGGCGTCGTCTTCGGCGGAGCGAACTTCGTCAGGTCGATGCCCTCGACGGCGGAACGATACTCCTCGATGCTCGGCGTACGTCCGAGAATGGCGGACAGCACCACGACCGGTGTCGAGGCCAGAAGCGATTCACCTTTCTTTTCGGCACTGTCTTCAACGACACGGCCCTGGAAGAGACGCGTCGAGGTTGCCAGAACCGTGTCACCCTTCGCCGCCTTTTCCTGGTTGCCCATGCACAGGTTGCAGCCCGGGCGCTCCAGATAGAGGATGTTTTCGTATTCGGTCCGGTTCGTTGTCTTCGGATTGATATCATCGAATTCGAAGCCGGAATATTTCTGTAGGATTTCCCAATCCCCTTCCGCCTTCAGCTCGTCGATGATGTTGTAGGTCGGCGCGGCAACGACGAGCGGAGCCTTGAATTCGACCTTGCCTTCGGTCTTTTCGATGTTGCGCAACATCTGCGCGACGATCTTCACGTCGCCCTTGTGCACCATGCACGAGCCCACGAAGCCGAGATCGACCTTCTTGGTAGCGCCATAATAGGAAACCGGACGGATCGTATCGTGCGTGTAGCGTCGCGAAACGTCGTTGTTGTTGACGTCTGGATCGGCGATCATCGGTTCGTTGATGACATCGAGATCGACGACGACTTCAGCGAAATATTTCGCATTCGCGTCAGGCTTCAATGCTGGAACTTCACCGGAACGGATTTCCGCAATGCGCTGATCCGCCTTCGCAATCAGGCCTTTAAGCGCCTGTGCGGCATTGTCCATGCCCTTGTCGATCATGATCTGGATGCGCGACTTGGCGATCTCCAGCGACTCGATCAGCGTTTCGTCTTCGGAAATGCAGATCGACGCCTTGGCCTTCATTTCGGCCGTCCAGTCGGTGAAGGTGAAAGCCTGGTCGGCAAGCAGCGTTCCGAGATGGACTTCGATGATACGGCCCTGGAACACGTTGTCGCCGTGCTGCTGCAGCATCTGCGCCTGCGTCGCGTGCACAACGTCGCGGAAGTCCATGTAGGGCTGCATCGTTCCCTTGAAGGTGACCTTGACCGACTGCGGGATCGGCATGGTCGCCTCGCCCGTGGCGAGCGCAAGCGCGACGGTTCCGGAGTCCGCACCGAAGGCGACGCCCTTGGACATGCGGGTGTGGCTGTCGCCGCCGATGATGATTGCCCGGTCATCAACGGTGATGTCGTTCAGCACCTTGTGGATCACGTCTGTCATAGAGTGATAGACGCCCTTCGGATCACGGCCGGTGATGACGCCGAAATTGTGCATGAAGGCCATGAGCTTCGGCGTGTTGGCCTGAGCCTTCTTGTCCCAGACGGACGCCGTGTGGCAGCCGGACTGATAGGCGCCGTCCACCAGCGGCGAAATGACGGTCGCCGCCATCGCTTCCAGTTCCTGCGCGGTCATCAGACCGGTCGTATCCTGCGAGCCGACGATGTTGACCTTGACGCGAACGTCGGAGCCGGCGTGCAACACCTTGCCAGGCGTCACGCCAACGGCGTTGCGGTTAAAAATCTTCTCGACGGCCGTGAGGCCCTGGCCTTCGATCGAAATTTCCTTGTTCGGTGCAAAGACAGGGGTCGCCTCGACGCCAAGCGTTTCAGCGGCAAAAGTCTGGAGCTTCTTGCCAAAGACGATGGCGTAAGAGCTGCCCGCCTTCATGAATTCCATCTTCTGGGGCGTGAAGGACGAAGCGAGGTCGACCAGCTCGGTGCCGTTTTCGTCCCGCAGCTTGCGATTCTTGGCGTCGATCTTGAGGACCGTGCCGGTCTCGACCGAATATTTCTGCTCGAGGATGGGGTTGCCGTCATTGTTGAGGATCGGCTTGCCGTCTTCACCGAGCTTCTTCACCCAGTTCTTCAGATTGACGCCGATGCCACCCGTCACGTCGACGGTGGTGGCGAAAATGGGCGAAATGCCGTTGGTGCCCGCAACGATGGGGGCATAGTTGACGAAGGGCACGTAGGGGCTGGCCTGCTTGCCGGTCCACAGCGCCACGTTATTGACGCCCGACATGCGCGAGGAGCCAACGCCCATCGTGCCCTTTTCGGCGATCATCATCACCCGCTTGTCGGGATGCTGCTTCTGCAGCGCGACGATTTGCGCCTGCGCTTCCGGCGAGATCATACACTGGCCGTGCAGCTGGCGGTCGGAGCGCGAATGCGCCTGATTGCCGGGAGACAGGAGGTCGGTGGAAATATCGCCTTCGGCGGCGATGAAGGTGACGATCTTGATCTCGTCTTCGACATCCGGAAGCTTGGTGAAGAATTCGGCCTTGGCGTAGCTTTCCAGCACGGCCTTGGCGATGGCGTTGCCGGCCTTGTAGGCATCCCGCAGGCGGAACATGTCGGCATCGTAAAGGAAGACCTGGGTCTTCAGCACTTCACCCGCCTTGGAGGCGATTTCAGCATCGTTGCCGAGCGCGATGTCGAGCAGCACCTTGATCGACGGGCCGCCCTTCATGTGCGACAGCAGTTCCAGCGCGAAGGTCGGGGTGATCTCAGGGATGATGACGTCGCCGAGGATGATCTGCTTCAGAAACGCAGCCTTCACGCCGGCGGCGCTCGTGGTTCCCGGCAATGTGTTATAGATGAAAAACTTCAGGGCATCGGCGCGGTGTTCGCTACCTGCATCCTTGATCAGTTCGATGATTTCGGCGGTCAACGCACCGTCATCGATCGGCTTGGGCGCGAGACCCTGTGGTTCTCTGCTTTTGATTTCAGCCAGGTAATCCAAGTAAAGGTTCATCGCAATCCCAACGTCATGATGTCTATGGAGCCGAACGCAGCGTCACCGAACGGTACTGTTGATCGGCCCGGGTTTCTATCGATTTCGAGTACGCCAACCGGGGCCGGCTGACAAGATGTCGCATTTCAGTAAAAAACTCGTAGACGGGATTTAGCGTCGATCCTGTGCTTTGCAACCACGTCGCGACACTTTTGATTGTGGCGCGTACTGCATTTCAGCCAGTGGTTTTTCAGGCCTCCCCCATTAAGGATTTATTAACCAAATCGGCGCGAGTATTAGATTATTCTAATTACCCGTTATTGGAGTAATTCCATGTTGCGCATCGGAAAATCAGCAGCGCAGCAGCTTGGGGAGGCAGCATGAAGTTTGCAGCATCAGGCTATTTATTATCATTTGCGGCACTGGTCCTTACACCGGCATCGGGCGTCGCGCAGGTCGCCACGACGAATTTCAACGTCCAGATCACCATTCAGGCGGCGTGCCAGATCAATTCCGCCGGCAACCTCAATTTCGGCACCAATGGTGTGATCGGCAGCAATATCGATGCGACCAGCAATATTGTCGTTCAATGCACGGCCAGCACACCCTTCAGCCTGGGTCTCAGCGCCGGTGCCGGCTCGGGGGCGACGGTCGCCAACCGTCTGATGACATCGCCTGCGGGCGCGACCATTTCCTACTCGCTTTATACGACTGCGGCACATAGCACGGTGTGGGGGAACACCGTGGGAACGGACCGGCAAACGGGAACCGGAACCGGGGCGCCGCAGACATTCACGGTCTATGGGCGCGTTCCTGCCCAGACGACACCCGCGGTCGGCGTCTATACCGATACGGTGACGGCCACGCTCAACTACTGATCGCCACAGGGAGGATCGCGCATGCGTGTTTTTACCTTAGCGGCTGCGTTTTTTGCCGGTTTGAGTGTTTCACCTTCACAGTCTGCATCGCTACGGGTCGCACCCGTGCTTCTGGATCTCAAAGCGCCCACGGCGGCCTCCAGCCTCCGCATCTGGAACGATGCGAAAACCCCGATCAACGTTCAGGTCAGGATATTCCGCTGGACCCAGCAGAACGGGCAGGACGTCTATACGGCAGCGCAGGACGTCGTCGCCAGCCCGCCGATGACGCAGCTGAAGGGAGGCGCCGAAAACCTTATCCGCATCGTCCGCCTTTCCAAGACGCCGCTCAGGGCCGAAGAGAGTTACCGCGTCATCGTCGACGAATTGCCGCCGGCGGGAAGACCGCAATCCGGCACGGTCAATCTGGTGGTGCGCCACTCCATACCCGTTTTCTTCTCACCCGCCTCCACAGGCGACGCAGAACCTGCGTGGAAGATAACGCCGCAGGGCAATGGCTACCGGGTCTCGGTGTCCAATACGGGCGCAAAGCGCATAAGGATCGCCAACCTGATGCTTTCCGGTAGCAACGGGCAGGCGCTTGCCCGGCAGCAGGGGCTGGTGGGATATGTGCTTGGCGGATCCGCCGCAAGCTTTGTGGTTCCGGCAACGGGCGGCAAAAAAGGCGGCGGCACGCTGAAGATTTCGGCAGACAGCGAAGGCGGCCCCGTCAATGCGACGGCGCGCGTCTCGGGCGGCTGATCTCGCCGTTTTGACGATTGCCGCTCTGACGGTCATTTCATCGGGCAATTTCTCCGTGGCGCAGGATATACCCCCTGCGGCGCAACCGGCCTCTTTTGCCGCAAAAGAAGCGGGACAGTTGCAGCTCGAAGTCTACATCAACGATGTTTCGACAGAACTGATCGCCACATTTCGTCAAAACGACGCCGGATCGTTTCTCATCGAGCCGGAACAGCTGACCAATATCGGGATTTCCCCGGTTGAAAGCGCTGCCGGCGATGATGGCTGGATCGATATTTCCCGGCTGCCGGATGTTGTGGCGCGCTACGATGAAGGCACCCAGTCCATGCATTTCACCCTGCCGATGGCGGCGCGGGCGAACAGGGTGATCGACGCCTCCGGCAAGATTGCGCAGAAGCAGGACGAAGAGACCCGGGAAAAGGCCACAAGCGATTTTGGAGGTCTGGTGAATTACACGATCTACGGTTCTTCCGGCGGCAACAAATGGTCGGATATCGCCGATTTCAACGGCGTCTCGGCCCTTTTGGAAAGCAGGGCCTTCGGTCCGCTCGGCGTGCTCTCCTCATCGCAGGTTCTGAGCACATCGCGCCTGTCGGAGTTCGATACGCAGCGTCTCGATACCACCTGGAGCTATTCGGACGAGGACACGCTGACGAGCTATCGGGCCGGCGATCTCATCACCGGCGGGCTGAGCTGGACACGCCCGACACGGTTGGGCGGCCTGCAGATACGCCGCAATTTCGACCTGCGTCCGGATATCGTCACCATGCCGATGCCGGAATTTGCCGGTTCCGCTGCCGTGCCCTCCACCGTCGACGTCTACGTCAACAATGTCCGCCGCCTGTCGCAGGATGTTCCCGAAGGGCCGTTCTCGATCACCAATCTCCCTGTCATCAGCGGCGCGGGCAATGCGCGGCTGGTGGTGCGGGATGCGCTTGGGCGCGAAACCGTGTCCGAAACGCCCTTTTATGCTTCACCGGATCTGCTGGCGCAGGGCCTCATCGATTTTTCGGCCGAGCTTGGCTTTGCCCGGCGCAATTACGGAACCTCGTCATTCGATTACGATGACAGGCCGCTGGGGTCTGCGACGCTGCGTTATGGCGTGTCGGACAGTCTGACGCTGGAAGGCCATGCGGAAGGCGGCGAGAATTTCTACAATATCGGCTTTGGCGGCGTCTTCACCCTTGGAGCGCAGGGATTGGCGGCGGTTTCGGGCGCATCGAGCCGCTTTGGCGCGGAAAGCGGTTATCAGCTCTCCGCAAGCGTCGAAGCGGAATTGCTGGGGGTAAAATTTCACGCACGGTCACAAAGGACATTCGGCGATTATCACGATATGGCCTCTGTCTCCGCCGACCTGTCCGATATCCGCACGGCATCCGGGCTGCTGAGCGCGCGGCCGCCGCGTGCCCTCGACCAGATTTCCGTTTCCACCCAGCTCGGTTTCGATGAGACCAGCCTCAATTTCTCCTATACGGAACTCGAAACATTCGATGAAAGACGATCACGGCTGCTCGGCCTTTCCGCCACGCGGCCGTTCGGCGAGAACGGCAATATTTTCATCACCGCCTACAAGGACCTCGAGGACAACAAATCCTACGGCATCTTCGCGGGCCTCTCCTGGTCGTTCGGCGGCGGCGTCTCCGGCTCGGCCGGCATGTCGTCGGATGCGGATGGATATTCGCTGACGGCCGAGGTCGGCAAATCCGAAGAGCAGGCCGAGGGAAGTTATGGCTGGCGTTTGCGCGGCTCGACCGGCGGCAACGACATCGCCTCCGTTTCCGGCAGCTACCGCGGCAGCGCCGCGCGCGTTTCGGCCGGCGTCGACCAATTCAACCGCACAACACAGGCCTATGCGCAGATCGAAGGATCGATAGCGCTCGCCGGCGGCGATGTCTTTGTCGGCAACCGGATCGATGACGCTTTCGCCGTGGTGGATGCGGGCGCGCCCGGTGTCGATATCCTTTTGGAAAACCGCCCCATCGGCCAGACCAACCGCCGCGGCAAGATATTGCTTCCGAACCTGCGCTCCTATGACGTCAACAACATCACGCTCGATCCGAGCAATCTTCCGGTCGACGCCCGCATCGACCGGACGAAACAGACGGTCAGGCCGACGCAACAGGCCGGCGCGGTGGTCAATTTCAAGGTGGAAACCGAGGGTCAGGTGGCGCTGGTGACGCTGAAAGACGAGAGCGGCGAATTCATCGAAACCGGATCGACCGGCAAAATCGACGGCAAGCGCGATTTCATCGTCGGTTATGACGGACAGGCCTATCTCGACAATATCAGCAAGACGCATCGGCTCCGCATCATGCAGCCGACGAAGGGCGAATGCGAAGCCCAGATCACCGTGCCTTCCGCCGGCAATTCACGCGCAACTTTCGAAACCCTATGCAGGAGCATTCCATGAAGGTCCTGACCCGCACCGCCCTTGCCATCGCCGCTCTCCTCCCGGCTTCACCGGCACTGGCGCAAAGCTGCACCTTCAGCATGTCGGATATGAATTTCGGTTTCGTCAATCTTGCAAGCGGCAGCGCCGTGGACACGACGGCGACATTGTCAGTCACCTGCTCCAATCCCCTGTCGCTGGCGCTTTCCATCCGCATCTGCCCCAACATCAATGCCGGAAGCGGCGGGCAGTCGGGCGGCATCCGTCGCATGCTTCAGGGCAGCAACATCCTCAATTATCAGCTTTACCAGAACTCGGCGCGGACAACCTCATGGGGATCGGTCACGCAGCCCGCACTCGGCTCGCCTCCGCCAATCGATATGGCACTGCCGCTCCTGATCAACACCACGAGCCGCACGGTCTATGGCCGGATCAACGCCGGTCAGGCCTCGGCAGCGCGCGGCCTTTATCTTTCCAGCTTCGCCGGCGCGGAAACGAGCTTCACCTATACGACCTTTACCCTGCTTGCACCGAGCTGCTCTTCCGTGACCCAGAACCCCACGCAGGTGCCGTTCAACGTGTCGGCCGCCGTGGCGCCCACCTGCATCATCTCGGCCCAGAACATCGATTTCGGCAGTCACGGGGTGCTGAACACGGCAGTCAATGCGACCGGAGCGATCAATCTGACCTGCACCACCAATCTGAGCTACAGTGTGGCGCTCAATGGCGGCCTGAGCAACAGCCCGCCCGCCACGCGCCAGATGGTGCAGGCGGGTGGTTCGATAACCTATGGTCTCTACCGCGATGTGAACCGCACGTATGTCTGGGGAAGTGCGGCGGGCGAAATAGCCACCGGCACCGGAACGGGCAGCCTGCAGACATTGACAGTCTATGGCCGCGTCCCGGCGCAGAACACGCCAGCGCCGGGAAACTACTCCGATACGGTCGTCGTGACGGTGAACTACTGAGCGCCTGAACGCATCTCTGACTTCCCAAGTTCCAGCCGCCTTTCGATGCCAATGGCGGCGAGGAAAGCCTCATCGTGGCTGACCGCCAGCAAGGCGCCGTCATAGGCCTGAAGGCCAGCCTCCACGGCCGCGATGGAATCGATATCCAGATGGTTGGTCGGCTCGTCGAGGATCAGCAATTGCGGAGGCTGCGGGCCTCCCAGAACACAGGCGAGACCGGCCCTGAGCATCTGCCCGCCCGAGAGCGTTGAAACGATCTGCAAGGCGGCATCGGCACGAAACATGAAGCGCGCAAGCGCGGAGCGGCAGGCATTCTCCCCGGCCTTAGGGTTAAGCCGAAGGAAGTTGTCGCGGATGGACAGGCTCGCGTCGAGCAGGCTGACCTGCTGGTCGAGAAACACAGCCTTCACCCCGATATGCACCGCGCCTTCGAATGGCGGCAATTCCCCGGTGATCACCGAAAGCAGCGTCGTTTTTCCCGATCCGTTCGGACCGGTGACGGCAACCCGTTGCGGTCCGATGATCTCGAAGGACAGATCGCGAAGCACGGGGTGTTCGGCCTGATATCCCGCAGTCAGATTTTGCAGGCTGAGCACGGTTTTTGTCGCGTGCAGCCCGCTGGGCGGCAATGTGACACTGACGCCCTGCAGGATTTCGATCCGCTCGCGCGCCGTCTTCAGGTCTTCGGTCGCCTCGGCTGTCAGGCGGCTGGCCAGATTGGCATTGTCGCCGCTCGTCTTTTCGGCACGCCTTTTCATCGCACCGACAAGGATACGGGGCATGTCTCCCCTCGCCGCTTTTGCAGCACCCCTGCTATCACGGCGAGCCTTGCGCTCCAAGGCTTCCTGCGACCGGCGCTTGACATCCGACAGACGTTTTTCCGCATTCGCGAAGTCCTGTTCGGCGGCGGCAAGTTCCAGCGCTTTTTGTGCGCGATAGTGGCTCCAGTTGCCGCCGTAGCGGGTGGCGCCGAGCGTGGTCATTTCCACAATTGCATCGAGGGTTTCGAGAAGCTCCCGATCATGGCTGACGACGATCGCTCCGCCGCGCCAGCCCGCCAGAAAATCGGCAACGAAAATGCGTCCGTCCCGGTCGAGATTGTTGGTCGGTTCGTCGAGGATCAGGAAATCCGGCGCGGCATGAATTTGAGCCGCAAGTGCGGCCCGCGTGCGCTGGCCGCCGGATAGCGCCGAAAGCGGCGTGGAGGGCAAGGCGTCCAGCCCGACCTGCGCGAGCGCTCCGGCAATTTTCTCCTCCAGCATCCAGTCGATGTCTTCAAGCTCTTCCAGAGTGGCCGTTCCCGCCTGCGCACGGGCAAGCGCCTCCAGCGCATCGCGCGCTTCGAACAGGTCGGCGACGGTCTCGTCGGACACGACCTGCACGCTCTGGCGCAGCAGATTGACGCTGCCCGAGACGGACACCGTGCCCGCGGACGGCGACAGTTCGCCGGCGATCAGTTTCAGAAGCGTTGTCTTGCCGACACCGTTGCGCCCGACGAGGCCGGTGCGTTCAGGTCCGAAGCGAAGATTGATGTCGGAAAAGAGCGGATGACCGTCAGGTGTCGACCACGAGAGGTCCGAGAGAGTGATGGAATGCGGCATGGATATGGGTTCCCCTGATGACAAGGCGTTGCGGCTTTGTGATCGGGTGGAAATCCATGGTTCACCGTCCTGTTGGTGTTGCGCAGAACACCCACTTACGCGAAAAAAGCGGCGTGTTCGTGGCGCGGGGTCAATGTTCGGGAAGGGAACGCCGGGAGGATACCCCCGGCGTTTGGTTTTTTCAGGCCACCAGGCCCTTGGTCAGCTCCAGCGCCTGCCGTTCGAACAGCCGGCGGTAGATGCCGTCATTGAGGCGGATCAGCGCCTGATGATCACCCTCTTCGACAATCCTGCCCTTGTCGAAGACAAGCAGCCGGTCCAGCGCCCGGACAGTGGAGAGCCGATGGGCGATGACGAGTGTGGTGCGGCCGACCATCAGCCGTTCCATCGCCTGCTGGATCTGCACTTCGCTTTCGCTGTCGAGGCTGGAAGTGGCCTCGTCCAGTATCAGCACCGGCGCATCCGCAAGGAATGCACGGGCGATGGCGACACGCTGACGCTCACCGCCGGACAGCTTGACACCGCGTTCGCCCACCATCGTCTCATAACCCTTGGGAAGGGACATGATGAAATCATGGGCGCTGGCCTGTTTCGCCGCCTGCTCGATCTGACGCCGCGTGGCGTCCGGCCGGCCGTAAGCGATGTTTTCCGCCAGCGTGCGGTGGAACAGGATGGGCTCCTGCTGCACGATGGCGATCTGGCCGCGCAGGCTCGATTGCGTGACGCCTGCGATATTCTGGCCGTCGATGCGGATCGCGCCCGACTTGATGTCGTAAAGCCGCTGGATGAGCTTGACGAAGGTTGTCTTGCCCGAACCGGAATGGCCGACCAGACCCACCCGTTCACCCGCCTTGATGGTGACCGAAAAGTCATCGTAAAGCGGCGTGGGATGCGCGCCATACTGGAAGGTAACGTGATCGAAGACGATCTCGCCCTTTCCAATTTTGATAGGCCCCGCATCCGGCCTGTCCTCGATGCCGAGCGGCATCTTGTCCAGCAGCACCAGCTCTTCCATGTCGTTGACGGCGCGTTGCAGGTTGCGGATATCCTGCCCCACATCGCGCAGATAACCCTGCAGCACGAAGAACATCGCAAGCACGAAGGTAATGTCGCCCGGCGTCGCCAGCCCCTTTTGCCACATGATGAGGCCCGTACCCAGAATGCCGGCCTGCATGGAGACCATCATGAAGCTTTGGATCGTGCCGTTCAGCGTGCCACGCTTCCATGTCCTGCGCGTGCGGTTGTCCCACTTCACCAGCACATGGCCCAGCCGCGTTTCTTCGCGGGTCTCGGCACCGAAGGCCTTGACCACCGAATTGCAGCTGATGGCATCCGCCAGCGCGCCGCCAAGTCTGGTATCCCAGGCATTGGCAAGCCTTGCCGCCGGCGACACATATCCCATGGAAAGGCCGACCGTAACGCCGATATAGATCAGCGATCCGAGACCGACGATCAGGCCCATGACCGGCCAGTAGCTGCCGAGCACGATGGTGGCGCCCACCAGCATGACGATGGATGGCAAAAGCGCGACGAGCAGCAGGTCGTTCAGCGAATCCAGCGCCCACATGCCGCGCGTGATCTTGCGGACCGTGGAGCCGGCGAAGCTGTTCGCATGCCAGTCGGTGGAGAAGCGCTGCACCTTGTGGAAGCCGTTATTGGCGACATCCGCCATGATTTTCAACGTCAACCGGATGATGCCGTTGAATATGAACCAGCGCAGCACAACGCTCACCAGCCCCAGCGCCACCACAATGACGAAGGCGCGCAGCGCCTTGTCTGCCCCGTTGCCACCGGCAATGGCATCGACGATCTGGCCGGAAAAGACCGGCACCATCACTTCGGCCAGCGTGCTGGCAATCACCAGAACGATGATGAAACCCACCAGCGCCGGCCGATGACGCCAATGGTTGAAAACAAAGCCGAGCACATGTCGATAGGCATCGGCGCGGAAATCGAGCTTCTTGCGAGTCATTTTTACCAGCCCAGCGCCATGTAATCGGCGACCGGTCCTCAAAACGGAAGTTGGATGGCACAGCCCGGGCGGGAGACGAAGTGATCCCGTCAGATCAATCGGGCTATGGGGGAAGTAAAACCGCATGTCGGGCGCGCGATGGCGGGCCGCTAATGGATATGACCTAGTGTCGGGTCATTCCCTGCGGGAGGGTTTCGAAGAATGCTGGTGTCATGCAACGCCTCCCTTTGTTCGATCTGACGCGGTAGTGAGATTTGTAACTCAGCCGTTGGAGCTTGCCAAGCGGGTTTTTGCAACCGGCTGGTGAGTGATGCGGAATGGCCACACCGGTTGGGTGCGTCACTATGAATCGCGGCCGATGCGACAACGGCATCGGCCACGATTTCGTCAGGTCGTTATTTCCGTCCGCAACCGGCAGGATGTGTGGCGGAAAATGAGGATGGTATCTGCCGTTACCGGTCAGTCCATCTGCACATTCGCGTCCTTGACCACCGGTCCCCACTTGGCGATTTCCGCAGCAACGTGGGTTTTCAGCTCATCCGGCGAAGAGGCGACGATCTTGGCGCTGAACTCCGCCATGCGTGCGGCAACTCCCGGATCGGCAAGCGCCTTTTTGGCCGCGGCATTCAGCTTGTCGACCACCTCGGCCGGCGTGCCGGCAGGCGCAAAGAGCGCATTCCAGGTGTAGGTCTCATAACCCGGCACCGTCTCGGCGATTGTCGGCAGATCCGGGAAGGACGAGGCGCGCTCCTTGGTCGTGACGCCGAGCGCCCGCAACGTGCCGGATTTGATATGTCCGGACGAAGACGGCAGATTGTCGAACATGATGGAAATCTGATTGCCGAGCAGATCGTTGAGCGCCGGGCCTGCACCCTTGTAGGGAACATGCTGCATGCTGACGCCGGCCATGCTCTTGAAAAGTTCGCCGGAAAGATGCAGCGGGGTGCCATTGCCGGAAGAGGCGTAGGCATGTTTGTCCGGCTCGGCCTTCAAGAGGGCAATCAGTTCCGCCACGCTGTTGACGTTGAGCTTCGGATTGACGACCAGCACATTCGGCACCACCACGAGCAGCGAAACCGGCGTGAAATCCTTTTCCGGATCGTAAGGCTTGGTCTTGAGAATGAGCGGGTTGAGGGCGTGGGTGGCAACCGTTCCCATCAGGATCGTATAACCGTCAGGATCGGCGCGGGCCACGCGGTCGGCACCGAGATTGCCGCCGGCCCCGGCGACATTTTCAACAACGATCTGCTGGCCGAGCTCATCACCCATCTTCTGTGCGATAACACGCGCGACCACATCGGTGGAGCCGCCCGCCGCGAAAGGAACGACCAGAGTAATCGTTCGATCGGGGAAACCCTGCGCGAGCGCAGCCGTTCCCAGCATACCGAAAGAAACCGCCGCAGCGGCAAGTTTCAAAATCATGCGCCGTTTTGAAGACCGGTAAATCATGAACCCTCCTGTAACATGGCCTCCTCGCCATGGGCGCATAGTAGCTAAAATGCACCTCAGGGCAACCCGCAGGCGGCCGGCCGCTGCCGGCAGGTTTCAGGAGAAAGAGGATCGTTATGATTTCAGGCGTTCTTCGACGACCCGCCAGTTAACCAGCTTGTCGAGCACGGCGCGAATATGGTCGGCCTTGCGATTTTCATAATCGACGTAATAGGCATGCTCCCATATGTCGATGCCGAGATAGGCCGGGCGACCCACAGCGACGGGATTTTTGCCGTCCTCATATCCGATCAGCGCGAGCCGGTCGTCGTCGCCGCGCGTGAGCCACACCCAGCCGGTGCCGAAGACCGTGTCGGAGACATCGACCGCACGTTTGATGAAACCATCATAGCCACCGAAGGTCTCGTCTACCGAAGTGGCGAGATCGCCCGTCGGCCGGTTCGGCCCGCCCGGTACGAACTGATCCCAATAGGCGACATGGTTCCACGCCTGTGCGGCATTGTTGAAGATCTTGACGTCCGCCGCCTCTTTCGACTTGGCGGATGTCGTCACGATATCCGCCAGCTCCATGTCGGCATAGGGCGTGCCGGCGGCAAGCGCATTCAGCTTGTCGTAATAGGCCTTGTGGTGTTTTCCATAATGAAGACCCACCGTTTTCGCCGAAATCACTGGCGCGAGATCGGCCTCGGCGAAAGGAAGTTTGGGCTGCATCAAGGGCAGTGCGGCACGCGCGACGTGCGGGCGGGGAAAGATTGCAGCGGCGGCGGTTGCTGCACCGGCGGTGAGAATCGTGCGTCTGGTGATGTCCATCGTATCCTCCTTATGAACGGTGATACGGGACTAACCCCGAACTGCCGTCAGGGTTTCCTCACATTGAAGGCAATTCTGTCTAAGCCCATGCTGATTTGGAGCAGGGACGCTGTATTCACACCCTCCCCGAGAGCGGATGGCCCTCACCAGGCCATATGAGAAAGGCCCTCCCGACGTAGAGAGGGCCTTGCCCGATCAGTATCGATAATAATCGCGACGATCGCGGTAGTCGCGATAATCTCTGCGGTCGCGCCACTCACGCCATTCCCGTCTGGCCTGACGCTCGCGCCATTCACGGCGAGCTTCCCAGCGGTCGCGCCGGTCCCAGCCGCGCTCATAACGCGGTCCGTTCGGACGGCAATAGCCGCGCGGAGTCAAATGGAAGCCGCGGCCGCAGGCATAATCCACCTTTTGAATGTGGGATGCCGAAGGTGCAGACGGTTGACCGACAGGCATGGCGTTGGCGCCGGTGCCGAACAGGGCGCCGAGAATTAATCCGGCGGTTAGAATCATCTTGCGCATCTTATCTCCCTCCTTGTGGGATGAGACGATTTAGCGCCCCGCCGGGTGAACTGCGGCTGAATGAATCGTGATCTTTTCGTGGCAGCAGGCCACAGTTACGCCGAACATTTCGGCCGCTCGGCGGAACCCTGCGGAGGTTCGGACATTTACCAGTGCAAGCCAAAAAAGGGAGAGCACCAATGGATTGGAACCGCGTTGAAGGCAACTGGAAGCAGATGAAGGGCAAGGTCAAGGAGCAGTGGGGCAAACTCACTGACGATGACCTCGACGTCATCAACGGCAAGCGCGAACAGCTCGAAGGCAAGATTCAGGAGCGCTACGGCTACGAAAAGGACCGGGCCAGGAAAGACATCGACGACTGGTATGGACGTCAGCCCTGGTAAGACAAGACCCCGCTTCGGCGGGGTTTTTCTTTGCGGAAGATTCTCCGGTCAGCTGGCCGCGGCCAGAACGGCAGCAATAACGATCAGCAGAGGCCCCATCCATCTGAAGTGACGAACAACCGGCGGCTGACTGACCGTGTTTTTCGACAGCGGCAGATAACCGAAGCCGACACATGTCATCCACAGGCCGGCACAAAACATGATAAATTCGTCGATATAGGCTGCAATCATCGCTCCCCTACCTCCAATCCAATCGCGATCACTCTACCTGCCCGGCGACGCCTTGAGTAGGGCCCGCTTTCGAACGGCCACACGGGCAGTGTGCGCCGGCGATGCTGTCGGTAGCAACCGTCACGAAAGCGTTATGGAAAGACATTAGAACCGCCGCCGGCCCGTTCAAAAAATGCACGGCTGTGCAACGACCGGCCAGAGCCTTCCCCATCTTTCCCGGGGTCAGCGCTCAGCAGTTCCACTCGCGCCGAAAACATCGGAGACATAGATGAAACGCCGCACCTTTATGATGTCCGCCGCAGGCGCCGCCGCCGGTCTCGCCCTTTCACCGCGCATGAGCTTCGCCGCTCCGGGCACGATCGACTGGTACACCAGTTCGGATACGAATATCCTCGATTTCTGGTCCAATACGATCAAGCCCGCCTTTGAAGCCGCCAATCCCGGTGTGAAGCTCAACCTCGTCGATGCCGGCGACAGCGCGGGCATCACGGCCATTGGCGAGCGCGCCATCGCCGCAAAGCAGACGGGCACCGATCCGCAGGCCGATTATTTCGAAACGGCCGATCCGCTGCTGCCCACCGGCGGCATCGATGCCGGCATCTATGTGAACATGGCGAAAGCCGGCCTCTCCAACTATTCGCGCGTAAACCCGCTCGCCATCCGCAGCGAATACAGCCTGCCCTATCGCGGCAGCCAGGTTCTGCTCGCCTATGACACCAGCAAGCTCAAGCCGGCGGATGCACCGAAGACCTGGGATGAGCTCGTCAAGTGGATCAAGGCCAATCCCGGCCAGTTTGTCTATAACCGTCCCGACAAGGGCGGCTCCGGCGGTAACTTCGTCCGCCGCGCCATCCATCAGGCCAACGGCCTCGACCCCAAGGCCTTCACGGTCGATAATTACACGCAGGAAGCCGGTGACAAGGCTCTCGGCAAGGCATGGGCGCTGCTGAACGATATCGCCCCGTCGCTCTATGACAAGGGCGCATATTCCTCCGGCAACACACAGTCGCTGCAGCTGCTTTCGCAGGGCGTCGTCACCATGACCCCTGTCTGGTCCGATCAGGTGCTGAAGGCCATCGATCAGGGCGTTCTGCCGCAAGAAACCGGCCTCGTCCAGCTTCAGGATCTGGCGCTTTGCGGTGATTTCTCGCGCGCCGTGGTGCTTGCCAACGGCGCCAATCGCGATGCTGCCCTGAAGCTCGCCAATTTCGTGCTGTCGGAAGAAATTCAGGGCGCGATCCTCACCGAACTCGGCGGTTTCCCCGGCGTTTCCTGGGACTATGTGCCGGCCGAACTGCGCAAGCGTTTCGCCGACATCATCCCGCAGACCATTCCGACCTTCCCGGCCGGCAAATGGGAAACCGCCATCAATGATGGCTGGTATCGCAACGTCGCTCCCAACGTCGACCGCAAGTCGTGACCGAGGTTGCGGAAGGAGCGGTTCGCCCGCTCATCGACAATACGGCAGGCAGGAGGCCAGTCGGCCTCCTGCTCGTCGCCATCCCCTTGTTCCTGATGATCTGGCTCGTCATCTGGCCTGCCATCAACGCCATCGGCCGCACCGTCTGGCGGACCGGAGCGAACGGTGGAACGGGTTTCGATCTTTCGAGCTACGGCTTCTTCTTCTCGGACCGCTACAGCCTCGACAATCTTGCCGTGACGTTGTGGACGACAATGGTCTGCGCGATCCTCCTGCTCGTAATCTGCCTGCCGATCGCGCTCTACCTGCGCTTTTCGCAAGGTCGCCTTTCGGCTTATGTGCAGGCGCTCGCCATCTTCCCGATGTTCGTGCCCTCGATCATCCTCGCCTTCGCCTTCATCCGCGTCCTCGGGCCCAACGGCATGGTGGATATATTGCTCAATGCGGTCGACCTGCCGAAAATCCGCACGCCCTATCTCACCCCGTGGGGACCGGTCATCGGTCTCGTCTGGGACAATATTCCGCTGACCGTTCTCATCCTGCTCGCGGGGCTTGGCAGCGTCGCCAACCAGTCGGTGGAGGCGGCGCGGGATGTGGGCGCAAATGCGCTTCAGGTCTTCTGGCATATCATCCTGCCGCGCATTTCCAATTCCATCCTCGTGGCGCTTTCCTTTTCGGTGCTCGGCATTTTCTCCTCCTTCACCCTGCCCTATCTTCTCGGACCGGCCTCTCCTGAAATGCTCGGCCCCTTCATGCAGCGCACGCTACGCGAAGTGCAGGATCCCATCGGCGCCATGACCCAGGCCGTCATCGCTTTCGGTTTCTGCATCGCATTCGGCCTGTTCTACGTGCGTTCGGTCGCACGCAACCAGGGGAAATGACATGACGACCCTCACGCCGGCGCGAACGCGCATGGACTGGCCCGGCATATTTTTCGCCACCCTTCTCACCGTCGCCATCGTCGGGCCGCTGCTTGTCGTGGGCACCTGGGCATTCACCGAGGTCTGGCGTTTCCCCAACGTCATTCCCCAGCAGTTCGGTTTCCGCTTCTGGGGCCAGACGCTCGGCCGCGCCGATGTCTGGAACGCGCTGATACTGAGCCTGCGGCTGACGACTGTGGTAACGCTGCTTTCAGCGGTGATCTGCCTTCCCGCCGCCTATGCTTTTGCGCGCATGAGCTTTCCCGGCCGCAACCTGCTGTTCTTCTCCTTCCTTGCCGGCCACGCCTTTCCGAAATTCGGGCTTCTGGTGGCGATTGCCGCCATTTTCCTGCAGCTCAACCTCATCGGCACCTTCTGGGGCGTCGTTCTCATCCAGCTCGTCGGCACGCTGATGTTCATGATCTGGATTCCCGTGGCGGCATTTCAGGCTGTCGACCGGCGCATGGAAGAGGCGGCCCGTGATGTTGGCGCCAGTCCGCTCAGGGTCTTCTGGTCGATTACGCTGCCGCAGGCGGGACCGACCATCGCCGCTGCCGTGCTGCTGAGCTTTGTCGGCACTTTTTACGAGACGGAAGGCGCATGGCTGATCGGTGCGCCCGGCATTCGCACCATGCCGGTGCTGATGATCAGCTACATCAACAACCAGATGGTTATCCAGTATGGCGCGGTCCTCTCCGTCCTGCTCTGGGTGCCGTCCTTCATTGCCCTCATGTTCGCCCGCCGCGTCATCGGTGGCGGCGCATTCGCCCGCGGTTTCGGCGGTTAGGAATTCATCATGTCCGTACTTCACATCCGCCAGGTCACAAAAACCTATTCCGGCGGGACAAAGGCAGTCGACAGCTTTTCGCTCGATGTCGCCGATGGTGAACTCGTCTGCCTTCTCGGCCCCTCCGGTTCGGGCAAGTCGACGCTGCTGCGCATGGTCGGCGGCTTCGAGCAGCCGACGGGCGGGCAGATCACCATCGATGGCGAAGATGTCACCCACCTGCCGCCGGAACGGCGGCCGACCGGCATGGTGTTTCAGAGCCACGCGCTCTGGAGCCATATGAACGTCTTCAAAAACCTCGCTTTCGGCCTCAAGCTGCGCCGCGTGCCGGCTGCCGTCATCAGAGAGAAAGTGGAGGCAGTGCTCGAACTCGTCGGGCTTGCCGGTTATGGCGAGCGCGCCACCGGCCAGCTTTCCGGCGGCCAGCAGCAGCGGGTGGCGCTCGCCCGCTCGCTGGTTCTCGAACCGAAAATACTCCTGCTCGACGAACCCTTCGCCAGCCTCGACCAGCATTTGCGCGAGCGGCTGCGGGAAGAGGTGCGCGATATTCAGCAGCGTCTCGGCATCACCACGCTGTTCGTCACCCACGGTCAGGATGAGGCCCTCTCCATGGCAGACCGCATCGTCGTGATGGCGAACGGCAAGACCGAACAGATCGACCGGCCGAGCGTCATCTACCGCGAACCGCAGACCCCGTTCGTCGCCGGCTTCATCGGCACCATGAACCTGATAGCGGGCGCGGTTTCAGACGGAAATTTCATGCGCGCAGACTTCAGCCTGCCGCTCCCGGTCTCCGACGGACCGGCCATTCTCGCCGTTCGCCCTGAAGCCATCGATCTGACGATTTCCGAAACGCCGGAAGCAAGTGTGCACCGGGTGACGGATTATGGCACCCACGGCCTTGTCGACCTTGATCTTGCCGATGGTACAAGGATCAAATCCATGGTCGCTCACCCGGATATGTTTCAGGCGGGACAGGGCGTACAGATTTCGCCCCGTGCCGTCACCGCCTATCGCGACAACCGCCCAATCTACCGGAGCTGACATGAACCAGCCGATCCTTATCGACCGCGACGGCCACAGAACATGGCTCAAATGGCATCGCGCCCGGCGTCGTGCCGAAGATCCGGTCTTTACCGGTGAGCGTATCATCGAGGCGATGCGGCTCGGTGCAAGCATCGAGGTGGATCTCGTCATCCATGCCGATCACGGCTGCGCCGTTTTGCATGACCGGACGCTGGAGCGGGAGACCACCGGCACCGGCCGGGTACGGGATACATCCGCAGCCACCCTGCGCCAGCTTCATTTGCGCGACAATGACGGCCAGCCCATCCATGCGAAGGTAATGCTGCTCGAAGACCTTTGCGCCCTGCTTGCCGAGGGCACCGTTCATCCCGACGCCCTGCTCCAGCTCGATTTCAAGGAAGACCGGCAGGCGCTTACTCCGCAGGTGGTCGCCGGTTTCGGGGCGAGCGTTTCGCCCTTGGCGAAGTCCGTGATCCTGTCGGGCGGCGATTTCGACGCCATCGCCACGCTTGCCGGGTCAGCCCCCGGCCTTCGCACCGGATATGATCCATGCCATCGCGGCACGCTAGCCGACCTGAAGGCAAGCGGAAACTATCCGGGCTTCATCGCAGACGCCCTTGCCACGGCACCCGATGCCGACATGATCTACCTCGCCTACGAGATCGTACTTGCCGCCGAGGATGCGGGTGTCGATATCATCGCCCCCATCCATGCCGCCGGTCGCCGGGTCGACGCGTGGACGATCAACAGCGTCACACCGCAATCCATAGAACAGGTGAAACGCCTCTTGCGGCTTAAGGTGGACCAGATCACCACCGATGATCCGCAAGGGCTCGCCGAGGTTTTCAGCCGATGACAGTCAATTACAGCACCATCCTCAACCATATGGTCGCCACCGCCCGCGAAGCCGGCGCATTGACGCTCGACCATTTCAGGCGCTTCCGCGAGATCGAAATCGGCGTCAAGGGACCGGGAGACTTCGTTTCCGATGCGGACAGGGATTCCGAAACGTTGATCCGCGACCGCCTGCTCGGGCAATATCCCTGGGGACTGACCGGCGAGGAATTCGCGCCCGTCGAAGGGGCGGATCAGGATCACCGCTGGCTGGTCGACCCCATCGACGGCACCACCAATTTCATCTTCGGCCAGCACTATACAATTACCATCGCGCTTCGCCGCGGCAATGAAACGATCTGCGGGCTGGTCTACAATCCCGTTTCCGACGAGATGTTCACCGCGATCAAGGGAGACGGCGCCTATCTCAACGGCGAGCGGCTGCGGGTCAATGCCAGCACCGATGTCGCCCTGATGTGCGTCGGCACCGGCCTGCCCACGCCCAATCTCCAGCTTTATCCCGGCGCCTATCAGCGCCTCGACGCCATTCGCGCGCCCATTGGCGCGGTCCGCGTGGTCGGCAGCGCCGCCAATTCCTGCGCTTACGTCGCCTGCGGCCGGCTGACCGGCTATTATGAGGAAACGGGCTTCGTGGACACGGCAGCCGGCATTCTGCTGGTGCAGGAGGCCGGCGGCATCGTGACCGACTGGTGGGGCCGCGGACCGGAATTCTATGAAAAGACCGGTACGCTGATCGTCGCCAATGCCGCGACCCATGCCTATCTTATGGAGCACCTGCGCGGCGTTCCGCCCAAGAACCCCGCATAGCGGCTTCTTCTTCGGAGCATCCATGCCGCAACAATCGTCTCAGGCCACCTGCACCAGGTGGCCTGGCGACACCGTCCTGTAGTTTCGCACTGGCGTTTCATATCCCATGGCCCGTATCGGGCTTTTCAGCTCGTCATTGGATATGCCGCGCCTTATCCCGCGCCTTGCCGGGTCCGGCACCGGCACGGCGGCCATCAGCTTTTTCGTATAGGGATGTTGCGGATTGTCGAAAACCGCCGCACGCGGCCCGATTTCGACGATCTCCCCGAGATACATCACCGCCACACGATGGCTGACGCGCTCCACCACCGCCATGTCATGGCTGATGAACAGGAAGGCGAGGTTGAGGCTCTGTTGCAGGTCGAGCAGCAGATTGCAGACCTGCGCCTTGATGGAAACATCGAGCGCCGAGACGCTCTCATCGGCGACGATGACCTTCGGATCGAGCGCAAGCGCGCGGGCAATGGCGATGCGCTGACGCTGGCCGCCCGAAAATTCATGGGGGTAGCGGCTGGCCATATCGGCGGACAGGCCCACCTTTTCGAGAAGATCGGCAGTCTTTTCCTTCGCCTGTCTGGTGCTGCCGAGTTTGTGCTTGATGAAGGGCTCGGAAATCGCCGTGCCCACCGTCATGCGCGGATTGAGCGACGAGAACGGGTCCTGAAAGATCATCTGCACGGATTTGCGCATATTGCGCAGGCCGACCGTATCGAGCCGCATCACGTCGTAACCGTCGAGCGACACGTCGCCGGCCGTCGGCTCCACAAGCCGCATGATCGAGCGGCCGGTAGTGGATTTTCCGCAGCCGGATTCACCCACCAGCGACAGCGTTTCGCCCTGAAACAGATCGAAGGAGACGTTTTCGACGGCGTGAACCGCACCCGTCTGGCGTGCCAGCAGGCCGGAGCGGATGGCAAAACGCGTCACAAGGTTTCGGACCGACAGAACCGGCGTCTGCCCGCTCGCAACCGTCCCCGCCACCTCCTGCGGCTCGCTCGAAAGGCCGGTTTTCATGTCGAGCACCGGAAACCGTGTCGGCCACTGCCGGTCGCGCATTGAGCCGAGCTTCGGCACCGCCGAAAGCAGCGCCCGCGTATAGGGATGCTTGCCACGCCGGAAGATGTCCTCGGTCGGTCCGGTCTCGACCTCATCGCCGCGATACATCACGATCGTCCGGTCGGCGATTTCGGCCACCACACCCATGTCATGGGTGATGAAGAGAACGGACATGCCCTCCTCTTCCTGCAGCAGCTTGATCAGATCGAGTATCTGGCCCTGAATGGTGACGTCGAGCGCCGTCGTTGGCTCGTCGGCGATCAGCAGTTTCGGCCTTGAGGCGAGCGCCATGGCGATCATCACCCGCTGGCGCATGCCGCCGGAAAACTGGTGCGGATATTCATCGAAACGGCCGGAGGCGTTGGGAATGCGGACCTTTTCCAGCAGCCGCACCGTCTCCGCCCGCGCCTCCTGCTTCGAAAGCCCCTTGTGCCGGATGAGCACTTCGGAAATCTGGCGACCGATGGTGAAGATCGGATTGAGCGAGGTCATCGGCTCCTGAAAGATCATCGAGATATCGTTGCCGCGCACGCCGCGCATTTCTCTTTCGGAAAGCGCAAGAAGATCGCGCCCGTTGAGTAGCACTTCCCCCTCGATCCGGCTGGAGGCCGGGGCAAGCAGGCGCATCAGAGACAGCGACGTCACCGATTTTCCGGAGCCGGATTCGCCGACAATCGCGACGGTTTCGCCGGGCGCGACATCGAAGGACACGTTGCGCACCACGCTCTTCCACGCGCCATCGACGAGGAAGGAGGTGGTGAGGTTACGGACGGAGAGGACTGGTTTTGTCTCCATGGTCTCACCGCCCTACCGCATAGGCCTGCATCAGCCGCGGTGTTGCGGCGGCGCGCAGCAGGCCATCCGCATCGCGACGCGCGGCGGTGAGCCGCCCGACCGACCATGCATCGGCAACCGTGACGCGGTGCCCGCGACGGCGAAGCTCCTGCAGGGTCGCTTCGCCCACGGTGCTTTCCACGGTGATTTCACCCGGCGAACTGGTGCGCGGATAAAACGAGCCCGGAAAATGCGCGGTGTGGAACAGCGGCATGTCGATGGCGGCCTGCAGGTTCTTGCCGTGATGGGCATAACGCAGGAAGAAAGGCAGTTGCCACTGGTCCTGCTGATCGCCGCCCGGCGTGCCGAACACCATCGCGGGACGCCCCTGATGCAGCGCAAGCGAAGGCGTCAGCGTGGTGCGCGGACGTTTGCCCGGTGCAAGTGAGGTCGGCAGGCCTTCCTTCAGCCAGAACATCTGGGCGCGGGAATTGAGCGCAAAACCGAGGCCGGGCACGATGGGCGAGGATTGCAGCCAGCCGCCGGAAGGCGTGGTGGAGACCATGTTGCCCCAGCGGTCTATGACATCGATATGCACCGTATCGCCGCGCTTCTCCGTCAGATGCGACATGGTCGGCTCGTAGACCGTGCCGGTGCCGCTCATCTCGGCCAGCATGGCCATGGTGGCGTCCACCTGCTTTTCATAACCCGGCACGGTGCCGGGGCGCAGCTCCAGCGAGGCCTCGCCGCTTATCAGCGCGCGGCGGCCGGCATTGTAACCTTCCGACAGGAGATATTCCGTCGGGATCTGCCCGAATTCCGGATCGCCGTAATAGACCTCGCGGTCGGCATAAGCGAGCTTCATGGCTTCGACGATGGTGTGGATGAAATCGGGACCGGAGGGGTCCATGGCCGCAATGTCGAAGCCTTTCAGAAGCGCAAGCGATTGCAGTAGAACCGGACCCTGCCCCCAGGCGGGCGTCTTGGCAATCGTCCAGTCGTGATAGTCGAGCGTCTGCGGCGCTTCGACGGTCGCGCTCCAGTCCGCCATATCCTGCGCCGTCAGCACGCCCTTGTGCTTAGCACCGCTGGCATCCATGACTTCCGCTGTCCTTACGTAACCGTCGATAACTTCCGCAACGAAACCCCGATAAAAGGCATCGCGTGCCGCCTCGATCTGGTTTTCACGGCCGGAGCGCGCTTCGGCTTCGGTGACGATCCGCTGATAGGTCGCGGCCAGAACCGGATTTCGGAAATTGGCGTGTGGCTCGGGCGCCGCGCCACCCGGCAGCCACGTCTCATGGGATGTCGGCCATTCCTTCTCGAAGAAATCGGCCAGACCCTTGATGGTGGCGGAGACGCGCGGCAATGTCGGATGCCCGTGTTCGGCATAGTAGATGGCGGGTTCCAGCACGTCGCGCACGCTCATCGTGCCATAGTCGCGCAGCATCAGCATCCAGCCGTCGAAGGCGCCGGGAATGACGGTGGCGAGCAGCCCGTCGCCGGGGATCAGCTTCAGCCCTTCCGACGTGTAATGTTCAATCGTCGCACCGCTCGGGGCCGGGCCCTGTGCGCAGATGACTTCCACCTTGTCCTTCTGCTTCGAATAAAACACGGCGGGCATATCTCCGCCGGGGCCGCACAGATGCGGCTCGACAATCTGCAGGACGAAACCGGTGGCGACGGCCGCGTCGAAAGCATTGCCGCCTTTTTCGAGGATCGCCATGCCAACGGCCGATGCGATCCAGTGCGTTGAGGTGACGACGCCGAAGGTGCCAAGGATTTCAGGGCGTGTGGTGAATTCATTCATTCCGATATTCCTTGTAAAAGATCATGCTTCGCGCGGATCGAGCGCGTCGCGCAGGCCGTCGCCCAGAAGATTGAAGCCGATGACGACGAGGAAGATGGCGATGCCGGGCCACATCGTCATCCACGGCGCCTGGCTGAGGAAATTCTTCGCGGTATTCAGCATCGAACCCCAGGAGGGCGCCGGCGCCTGCTGGCCGAGGCCGAGGAAAGAAAGGCTCGCCTCCGCGATGATGGCGGTCGCCACCGTCAGGGTCGCCTGCACGATGATGGGGGCGAAGACATTCGGCAGGATGTAACGCGTCATGATGTCGATGTGGTTGAGGCCAATGGACCTTGCGCCTTCGACATAGTCTTCGGTCTTGACCGCCAGCACCTGGCCGCGCGTCAGCCGCACGAAAATCGGCATGGCGGAAAGGCCGATGGCGATCATTGCATTGGTGAGGCTCGGGCCGAGGAAGGCGGCAAGCGCAATCGCCATGATGAGAAACGGCATGGCCAGCAACGCTTCGGTGATACGAGATATGACCATATCCACCCAGCCGCCGAAATAACCTGAAATCAGGCCGAAGGGCACGCCGATGACCACGGCGATCATCACCGAGACCACGCCCGCCATCAGCGAGGCTCGCGCGCCATAGATCATGCGGGAAAGGATGTCTCGGCCGAGATCGTCGGTGCCGAGCCAATGGGCCGCCGAGGGCGCCTTGCGGATGGCCGACCAGCTGGTCGCCACCGGATCGGCAATCGGCAGGATCGGCGCGGCGATGGCAAGTACGGCGAAAAACAGCACGATAACCATGCCGACAAGCGCCGATTTGTTGCGCTTCATCTTCTTCCAGGCGCGGCTTTCCTGCCGCATTACCGCTACGGAGAGGTTTTGATCGAGAACGGTCATGATATCGGAGCCTCAGATCGTCGCCCTGAGGCGGGGGTTGAGCAGGACATAGGCAATGTCGGCCAGAAGGTTCATGAGGATGAAGCCGACGGCGGTGCAAAGAACGATGCCCTGCACGACGGCGTAATCGCGGGTGAACACCGCATCGACCGTCATCTTGCCAAAGCCGGGAATGGTGAAAATCTGCTCCGTCAGAACCGCCCCGGCCAGCAATTCGCCGAAGAGCAGCGCCAGCAATGTGATGACGGGCAGAAGCGCGTTGCGGAAACTATGCGACAGGATGATCTCGCGCGGAGAAAGACCCTTGGCACGGGCGGTGCGGATATAATCGGAACTGAGCACCGCCACCATCGCCGAACGCGTATGGCGCATCAACGTCGCCGCAAGCGCGTTGCCCAGCACGAAGGCGGGCATGATCATGGTTTCGATGGAACGCACGGGATCGACAAAGATCGATTCATAACCGGATGCCGGCAACCAGCCGAGTTTGACCGACACCAGCAGGATCAGCATGATGCCGAGCCAGAAGTTCGGGATGGAGAGGCCGGAAAGCGCCACGATATTGGCCGTGTAGTCGATCCATGTGTTCTTCTTGACGGCGGCCAGAATGCCGATGGGAATGCCGATGACCATGGCAAAGAACATCGCCATGACAGCCAGCTGAATGGTGACCGGCAGCTTCTGGCCGATAAGCTCCAGCACCGGCTGGTTGGTGCGCAGCGAAATACCGAAATCGCCCGTCACGACGCCGCCCAGCCAGTTGACATATTGCAGCGGCACAGGGTCGTTCAGGCGATATTTCTCCCGCAGGAATTCAATCGTCGCCGGATCGCGCTCCTCACCAGCCATGGCAAGCACCGGGTCGCCCGGCAGCAGTTTCTGCAGCGAGAAGACGAAGATGGAGATGATCAGAAGCGTCGGGATCGCGACCAGCAGTCGCTTGCCGATATAAACAGGCATGGCATGGCCCTCGTTCGTGCCAATTCGTGAGGGCCGCACGGCAAGGCCGTGCGGCGCATGCGAAGCGTTCAGTCCTTGGAGACGCCGAGAAGGCGGATCATGCCATCCGGCGACGGCGCCCAGCCCTTGACCTTGTTGGAAATGGCATAGGCATAGGGCTGGTGGCCAAGATAGATGATCGGCATGTCATCGTTGAGGATGACGCTTGCGGCATCGTATTTTTCCTTGCGCACCGCATCCTCGGTCGAGGCGCGGGCCTCGTTCAGCAGCTTGTCGACCTCGGGATTGCAATATTTCACATCGTTAATGCCGCCCTTGCAGGTGACGAACTGATGCAGATTGCCATCCGGATCGATACGTCCCGACCAGTCGGAACGGCTGAGCTGGTAGTTGCCGGCGGTCTGTTCGGACAGAAGAGTCGCGAATTCCGTGGCCTTCAGGGTGACGTTGAAGCCGGCTTCCGCGACCATGGACTGGATGACCTGCATCATCTGCGTCTGCGTTGTGTTGTTGGCGTGCTGAAGCTCGATGTCGAGCTTTTCGTAACCCGCCTCCTTCATCAGCGCTTTGGCCTTGTCGATATCGCGCGCCGGCACCGGCAGATTCTGGTTGAACCACGGGCTTGTGGGCGGGAAGGCCTGATTGCCTGCCTTTGATGTGCCCTCAAAGACGATCTGGCCAATCGCTTCCCGGTCTATCGCATAAGAAAAGGCCTGACGCAGGCGCTTGTCCTTGCCGAGCGGATTATCCGCACGCGAACCATTGTTGATATTGACATACATGGCCATGTAGCCCGGTCCGATGACATCCGCATAGGTCAGATTGGCGTCGTTCTTGACGGACTCGGCATCGGAGGCCGAGATGCGCTCGGCGATATCGAGGTCTCCCGAGCGAAGATTGGCAAGCTTCACGGTCGTATCGGGGATCGGCAGATAAACGACCCTGTCGACCAGAATTTTGTCCTTGTCCCAATAATCGGTAAATTTCTCGAGCACGATACGGTCCTGCTGGATGCGCTCGACGAATTTGAACGGCCCGGCGCAGACCGGCTTCGAACCGAAATTCGCGCCCAGTTCCTTGGCCGCCTTCGGCGCGACGATCATGCCGGCGCGGTCGGAAAGCTGCGCAAGCAGCGTGACATCCGGCGTCTTCAGGGTGAATTTGACGTCCAGCGGCCCGGTGGCCTCGACCTTTTCGACCGAGGAAAGCTCGCTCTTGCGGCGGGATTCCGGCAGGGTCATGTTGCGCTCGATGGTGGCGACCACAGCCGCCGCATCCAGTGTCTCGCCGTCGTGGAATTTCACGCCGTCGCGGATCTTCATCGTCAGCACCTTGCCGCCCTCGGACCAGGCCCATTCGGTGGCAAGCTGGGGAACGATCTTCATGTCCTGCGAGATGTCGACGAGCTTGTCACACATGGCGGTGTAAACGATACGCCCGACGAAGGTGCGCGATTGCGCGGGGTCGAGAACGTCGGCGTCATCGTTAAGGCCGATGCGCAATTCGGACGAGATGGCTGGCGTGGACAGGAATGCACCGGCCAATAAGGCGGCAGTCAATGTCTTGATTTTCTTCATGTTCTATCCTCTGGTCAGGTTATCTTTGTTTTTTCATTGGCCGGCCCGGAAAGGCCGGCAGGTCTGCTCTGCTGCCTATGAGGCCGGCGTGAGCGGATTGTCGGCATCGCCCGTGCTGCGGGCGGCAATGTCTTCTCCGGTTTTCTCCTCCAGAAAGCCGAGCGAGGTGGCGCGGATCAGCCTTTCCTGATGCATGAGAAGGTGCTGGCGCATCGCTTCGCCGGCTCTTGCGGGGTCGCGGTCGGCGATGGCATCGACGATCGCTATGTGCTGCTCGAAGGAAGCCTTGCCGTTCGTGCCGCTGCGGCGCGCCAGTTCCCGTATCGACTGCCACGCCTCGTCCTGGCGAATGCGGTTGACGACATCGAAGATGGACAGGAACAATTTGTTGCCGGCGCTCTGGGCAATCTGGCGGTGAAGCGAACCATCCCACAATTCCTTGGCGTCGGCATCCGTGCTCTGGCCTGTCTTCTGGACAAGGGCGCGCATGCGCTCCACCTCGGCGGGCTTGGCGCGCATGGCCGCAAGCTGCGCCAGTTGCGGCTCGATGCGCAGGCGCACTTCCATGATTTCCATGATATCCGTGCCGGCGACCAGTTCCGTCACCTGGGCGGACCAATCGTCCGGCTTTTCACCCACAAAGGTTCCCGCCCCCTGCCGTCGCCAGATCAGACCTTCGGCTTCCAGAACCTCAAGAGCACGACGGACCGCACGCCGGCCGACATTGAAGGTTTCCGCGAAGGCCCGCTCCGTCGGCAGGCGACGGTCTTTCGCAAGATCCTGCGTTTGAATGTACTCCCGCAACTTCGCCAGCGCGTAGTTGGAGTTATCGTTGGGGTTCACCGTCAAGTCGCACCATTTACTGAACCAATCCTATATTGGTTCATTTGGTGAGAAATTTTTGCCGCCGTCAAGCTTATTTTTGAGCGGCAAAAACTGGCGCTCAAAATATGGGCATACGGCTTTTTTTGAAGGTGAAGGGTGGGCGTCATAGACGCACCCGCCCCTCCTAAAGATCGATGGAGAGCCTGATGCGCCCCGACAGGCGCTCGCCAGGAGCAACCGTCCCGAAACCCTGCCCTTCCCGCTGCGCCTGAGGCAAACCAAGCGCTCCGGCGGCCGTGGAAACGGGCTCAACACAGAGATAGCGCTCCATGCGGTGCACGGCGAGATGGCCGAAAACAGGATCGGCCTTAAGCCGTAGTGAAAACCTGTCGAAGTCTACCTGTGCGCTTGACCAATCGGTGAAATGCAATGTGTATCCCGTTGCGGCGGGAATGGCGGGCTTCGGGCGAGGTGCCGGCGGCTGGCCGGTTGGCACGTTCTGCGCGTCCAGAGGATATTGCAATTTGGCGTCCGTTCGCGCATCGCAACCGATCCCGGCCGCCAGATAGGGATGCCAGCCCAGCGACATCGGCGCTGGCCCATTCGCGAAATTGGTTATCGACAGCCCAACGGTAAGGCTGTCGTCCTCCAGCAGGAAAGACTGCTCGGCGCGGAAGGAAAAAGGCCACTCCCCGTCAGCCTCGTAGTCCAGTACCAGTGAGACCCGATTCGAAGACAGGTCTGAAATCTCCCACGGCCGGCGATGAGCCGGGCCATGCATGGCGTCAGGCGCAAGCGCCGGATGCGGCAGCAGATCATGGCGGGTGCCCGCATGAACGAAGGACCCGCCATAGAGCCGGTTGTGATAGGGAAATAACGGATATGCGCCGGCCCTCGGCCAGTTGAACGGCTCGAACTCCTGCTCCATTGTGGGTGCCAGAATATCGCCGTAGTCCGCGTGCCGCAGATGGGTCATTCTGCCACCCCAGGCGGGGCGCAGGCGGGCAGAGAGCCGCCCGCAGGCAATCGCAACCGTTTCAGGCGAAGGCATAGGAGCCGTCAGGCCGTTTCGGCACCCGTCTTTGCCAGTGAACATAGCCATCCTCCTGCATGGCTTTTTCATCCATCTCCACACCCCAGCCGGCGCGGTCCGGCCTCAGTTCCAGATATCCGTCCTTCGGCAGGTAGGGGTCGACGACATAACGGGTTTCATCCTCGCGTTTTTCAAGATCGGTGCCGCCATAGACGTAGCATTGCCCTTTCGGCAGCCGGTATTCGAGAATGCGGAAATTCTGCTGGGCGGCGGAGAAGTGCACATTGACGGCGGTGGCGAGCGGTCCCATCGGGTTATGCGGCGCGATGCTCACGAAATGCGCTTCCGCCAGCGTGGCGATGCGGCGCATCTCCGAAATGCCGCCGACAACGCAGATGTCGGGCTGGATGATATCCGCACCCTTTACCTGAAGAAGGCGAAGGAACTCATTGCGATTATAGAGACTTTCACCGGTCGCCAGCGTGCAGTTCAGCCCCTGTTTCAGGTCTCCCCACATCTCGATATTCTCGGGACGCAAAGGCTCTTCGAAGAACAGCGGATCGTAAGGGGCAAGCGCATTGCCAAGCTGGCGGGCGGCCGCAGGCTCGAAAATCTTGGCATGGGCGTCAAAGGCGATATCGAAATCGGGCCGCACGGTTTCGCGAAGGGAGCGGAAATATTCGGCCGAACTGCGCACCACCTCCCCCCAGCGATGGGCGTGAATATCGACGCGCCATGGGCTGAGCTTGAAGGCTGTGAAGCCCCAGTCCTCGTTGAGACGGTCGAATTCCTCCTTCGCCGCCGGTGCGTCCGGGGCCGTATAGACACCGGCATAGACCTTGATACGGTCGCGCACTTCGCCGCCCAGCAGCTTGTAGACCGGCACGCCCGCCGCTTTGGCCGCGAGGTCCCAGAGGCAATGATCAAGCGCCGAGATTGCCGACAGACCGAGCGCTCCGGGCGGAAAGCGGTTCTGCTGGAGCAGGAGATTATAGAGATACTCCACCCGCGTCGGGTCCTGCCCGGCAAGGAAGCTATAGAGGTAATCCAGCACCGGCGGCAGGGCGAGATCGGGGCCGTGATTGTAACATTCACCCCAGCCGGTCAAACCGTCATCGGTATCGAGGGCGACGATGACGCGGGGGCGGTCCTTGTCGCGGGTGACGAATACCCGCATGCGATCGATTTTCATGCTTCAGTCTTCCTCATGAATTGCAGCTTGCGACAGGCCCGGCACTAACGGGCGACGGCCCCGTTCTTGACTTCGGATGGTTCGACGTAGCGGAATCTGCGGGTGCGATCCCGGTCGCGCGGGTCCGGGCGCGGAATGGCGGAAAGAAGCGCCTGTGTGTAAGGGTGATCCGGCGCGTTGCAGACCTTTTCGGCGTCTCCCACTTCCACCAGCTTGCCACGATACATCACCCCGACGCGGTCGCACATATAGCGGATGACGCCGATGTCGTGGCTGATGAAGATATAGGCGAGCCCCAGCTCATCCTGAAGCCGCATCAGAAGATCCAGCACCTGGAACCGCACCGAAACATCGAGCGCCGAGGTCGCCTCATCCGCCACGATGATGCGCGGCTTCAGGGTGATGGCGCGGGCGATGCCGATGCGCTGGCGCTGGCCGCCGGAAAAGGCGTGCGGGTAACGTTCACGCCCGGCAGGGTCGAGACCCACCTGCTCCATCAGCGCGCAGACGCGTTCATCCAGTTCCCTGCCCTTCGCAATACCGTTTACGAGCAATGGCTCGCCGATCACCTGCGCCACCGTCATGCGTGGATTGAGCGAACCGAACGGGTCCTGAAACACCATGCGTAATTCGCGCCGCGCGGCTTTCAGCTCCGCACCCTCGATTTTCGCCAAATCGACCACCGTGCCATCCGCACGGCGATAGAGCATTTCGCCGCCGGTCGGGTCGTAGAGACGCATGATGGAGCGGCCCATCGTGGTCTTGCCGGAGCCGCTTTCTCCGACGATGCCGAGCGTTTCGCCGGGAAGCAGCCGGATCGATACGCCGTCCAGCGCCTTCATCTCGCCGAAATGCATGGAGAGGTCGTTGACCTCGAGGATGGGCGCGGCCGCAAGATCGAGCGGCGGGCGGGCCAGGCGGATTTCCGCCTTCTGCTCCAGCTTCAGAACGGAGCCGATCAGCATGCGGGTATAGGGATCTTTCGGATTGTGGAATATCTCGTCGACCGTGCCATATTCCTTGGCGACGCCGTGATGCATGACCAGCACGTCATCGGCAATCTGCGCCACCACGCCCATGTCATGGGTGATGAAGAGCACAGCCATGCCGTGCGCCTTTTGCAGCCGCGATATCAGGTCGAGGATTTCGGCCTGTGTGGTGACATCGAGCGCCGTCGTCGGTTCGTCGGCGATCAAAAGCTGCGGTTTGCAGGCCAGCGCCATGGCGATCATCGCGCGCTGGCGCATGCCGCCCGAATATTGGAAGGCGTAACGATCCAGCGCCTTTTCAGGGTTAGGGATTTCCACCTGCCGCAACAGTTCGATGGCCTCGGCCCGCGCCTCTGCCTTGCTCATCTTCAGATGCAGGCGCAGGACCTCGGTGATCTGGTCACCCACGGTATGCACGGGTGAAAGCGACGACATCGGCTCCTGAAAGATCATCGCGATATCAGCGCCGCGCACCGAGCGGATGGCGCGGCTGCGCGGATCGAGCTTTGCCAGATCGAGAGACGTGCCGTCGGCGCGGTTGAGGATGATCGAGCCGGACGCGATGCGGCCGGGGCTGTCGATGATCTGCAGGATCGAACGGGCGGTGACGGATTTGCCGGAGCCGCTTTCGCCGACGACGCAGAGCGTCTTGCCGGGATCGATGGAGAAAGACAGGTCGTTGACGGCCCGGAAAACGCCGTTTCTGACCGGAAATTCGGTCACCAGATTACGGACTTCAAGCAGCGGCTTGGCTGGCTTCATGGAGAGAATATCGCTCATCCGGGGCCTCACTTGTTATAGGGGTCGGCCGCGTCGCGCAGGCCGTCACCGAGCAGATTGAGCGCCATGACGGCAATGACGACCGCCACACCGGGCAGGAACAGCCAGGGTGCGGTTGCAATCGAGCGGATATTCTGCGCCTCGCGAAGCAAAACGCCCCAGGAAATGGTGGGCGGCTGAAGGCCGAGACCGAGGAAGGACAGCGATGTTTCCGCAAGAATCATGGCCGGCACTGCAAGCGTGACCGAGGCGATGATATGGCTCGAAAAACTGGGCAGCATGTGGCGGAAGATGATGCGCCCTTCCGGCACGCCATCCAGCCGCGCCGCGGCCACGAATTCTTCGGTCCTGAGCGACAGAAACCGGCCGCGCACGACGCGGGCAAGCTGCGCCCAGCCGGTCAGCGACAGGATGATGGTAATCATCATATATTGCAGCGTGGCAGGCCAGCCCTGCGGCAGGGCGGCGGCCAGCGCCAGCCAGATGGGAATGGTGGGCAGCGACAGCACGAAGTCGATCACGCGCTGCATGACGAAATCGATGCGGCCGCCGTAATATCCCGAAATGCCTCCCAGAACGACGCCGAGCAGCAGCGAGAAGAACACGCCGACAAGACCGATGGACAGGGAGACCTGCGCCCCCTGCACCACGCGGCTGAAAACATCTCGGCCGAGACGATCCGCGCCGAAGAGGAAGAGCGGGCGCGTTTTATCGGTGGAGGCCAGCAGGTGGATATCCGTGGTGAACAGGCCGAAGACGGAATATTCGTAACCGCGACCGAAAAGCTGGACCGGAATTTTCTTCGCCGTATCTTCAACGAAGACCGCCGCCAGCGTTTCAGGATTGCGGGTCAGCTTCAGCGGATAATAATGCAGCCCGAGCGAAAAACCCTCGGTCGTATCGATGAAATGAACGCGCTGCGGCGGATGGAAGGTGGCGCGGGCATTTTGCAGCACCGGATCGTTGATGGCGAAGAAGCCGGGCACCAGCGCGACGATATACATGGCGATGGTGATGAACAGGGCGGCCATGGCCAGCTTGTGGCGCTTGAAGGCCCACCAGATGAGCTGCCACTGCGAGGCGACGGCGGCGCGGTCCTGCCGGGCATTGGTGGTCATGGTGATATCGCTCATGGCGCCCTCCTATTCGAGACGGATGCGCGGATCGACCAGCGCAAGCAGGATGTCGCTGATAAGCGAGCCGATCAGCGTCAGCGCGCAGATCAGCAGCACGAAAGCGCCAGCGAGATACATGTCCTGCGCCATCAGCGACTGCAGAAGCAGAGGCGCGGCCGTCGGCAGATTGAGCACGATGGCGACGACCACGGAGCCCGAAATGAGGTTGGGCAATAGCCATGCAATGGTGGAGATGAACGGATTGAGCGCAATTCTGAGCGGATATTTCGTCAGCAGCTTGAACTCCGACAGTCCCTTCGCCCGCGCGGTGGTGACATAGGGCTTGGGCAACTCGTCCAGCATATTGGCGCGCATGACACGGATGAGGCTTGCGGTGGAAGACACGGCGAGAATGGCGACCGGCAGCCAGATATGGGCCATCAGGTCCATCATCTTGGCGATGCTCCATGAGGCGGTCTCGTATTCGGCTGAAAACAGCCCGCCGACATCGGCCCCGAACTCCACCGCCGCGACATACATCAGCACCAGCGCCAGCAGGAACGAGGGTATGGAAAGGCCGAAGAAAGAAAAGGCGGTGAAAAGATAATCGCCAATCGAATATTTGCGCACGGCAGAGAAGACGCCGATGGGAAGCGCGATGGCCCAGGTTGCAAGAAGGCTTGCGATGGCCAGAACCAGCGTCAGCGCCATGCGCTCCCAGATGAGGCCTGAAACCGGCTGCTGCCATTCGAACGAAATGCCGAAATCACCGCGGCTGACGATGCCCCATATCCATTTCAGATATTGCACGATCATCGGGTCATCGAGGCCGAAACGTTCGCGCAGCTGCGCCGCCGTATTGTGGTCGATGACCTCGTTCGAGGCGGCCAGTGTGGCGATATAGGTCGTCACATAGTCGCCGGGAGGCAGCTGGATCAGGACAAAGGCAAGGAAACTGACGGCAAACAGGGACGGTATCATCCACAGCAGGCGTTTTACGATAAAAAGCAGCATGTCGTTCTCGCAATCACATTGTGCCGCACGCGCCGCCCTCCACTAAGGAGACGGCTGTGGGTGGTCGAAACAACCTGAGAGGCGTCGCCGCGTTGCGGCAGCGACGCCCATGTGGCGATATCAGCTTGTGAAGGTGAACTGTTGCGGCAGCGCCGGGCCGGGATTGGGCCAGGTCCAGCTGTCGGGTTCCGTTTCCGGTACATTGCGCAGATTGTTGCGGATGATGCCGAAACCGCCCACAGCAAGGCAGAGGCCGATTGTCTCGAACTCTTCCGCCGCAATGTCGAAAATCTGCTTCATCTTCTCGCCGCGCTTGGCAAGGTCGGCCGTCGAGCGCGCCTCATCGAACAGCTTGAAGCGCTGCTTCTGGCTTTCCGGCGGCTCTTCGCCCTTCTGGCCATTCGAGGTGTACCAGAGCGCCCACGGGATGGCGTAACGCGACCCCTGCGGGTGGAAGGCGAAGAAATCGCGCGGGTCGAGCATCGGATCGAGACCGCCGGGACCGGGCCAAACGGCGGCATCATGGGCGTTGTCATCACCGCGCGTATAATAGAGCGCACGTTCGATGGTGTTGACCTTGATGTCGACGCCGATCTGCGCCCATTGCGCCTTCACCAGTTCCAGCGCATCGACCAGATCGGGATAGAGCGTCGGGATGACGTCAATCGAGAAGAAGACGGGCTGGCCGTCAGGCCGCAACCGCATGCCGTTGCCGTTCTTCTTGTCGTAACCGGCTTTGTCGAGAAGCTCGTTTGCCTTGTCCGCATCATATTCGGTGAATTGCCGCGCCAGCTTTTCATTGTACCAGGGGTGTGTCGGGCGCGGCCCGGCCTGATAGCCCTCGCTTTGACCGAAATAGACGATGTCAATGATTTCCTGCCGGTTGAGCGCGATGGACAACGCCTGGCGGAACGACTTGTCGGCGAACATCTTGCGCATCGCCGGGTCTTTATGGGTGATGTTCAGGTAAATCTGGCACTGCTGTGCGGCAGACGGCACCAGCGTCAGCAGGCGGTAGCCACCCTTTTTCATGTTCTGAGACAGGGTCGGCTTGTTGGCAAGAACGCTGATATGGCGCTCCTGAATGTCGATCTTGCCGGAAATGACGTTCAGCATCAGCGATTCGACATCCTGCGAAATGCCGAAATTGATTTCGTCGATATAGGGCAACTGGTTGCCTTCGGTATCGACCTGCCAGAAGTAAGGGTTGCGGGTCATAACCACGCGTGTCGCACCGCCGGAATAGGGTTCTTTCACCACCCATGGATCAAGCGTCGGCTTGTCGACATTCGACCAGCGGGACGGAATTTCGATATCGCCGCATTTGGCGCGGAACAGCTCGGTCCAGCTGGAGACACCCGCCGCCTTCACATCGGCATCGAGCGCCGTGTTGTATTTCGGCAGGAACTTGCTGCAATAGTGCTTGGGAAACAGTGTCGGATGCTGGCCGAGCGGCGTGGCGAGGTTTTCGAGATAAAGCGCATTCGGCGCGGCGAATTTGAACTTTACCGTAAAATCGTCGACTTTTTCGACATCGACCGCCTTGCCGGCCACGGAAAGCTGCGCCGGTGTGGCGCTGTAAAGCTCCTTGTTCTTGATGCAGTCCTCGATGGCGAACACCACGTCATCGGCGGTGAAGGGGTGGCCGTCAGACCATTTTGCGCCTTCCAGCAAATGGAAGGTGAATTGCGAGGCATCGTCGTTGACTTCCCATTTCACCGCAAGGTTCGGCAGAACCTCGGTGAAATCCATGTTCCAGCGGACAAGGCCCTGATTGCCGACCATGCGCAGGATGCCGTTATGGTCCGATGAACCGCGCAGGCCACGGCGCAATGTGCCGCCATAGGTGCCGATTTTCTCGTGCGGCGTCACCACCATCGGATTTTTCGGCAGACGTTCGGCCAAAGGCGGCAATTTGCCGTCCTTTACCAGCGCCTCCAGTTCCGGCGCCTGCTTGCCGGCGGCAGCCCGCGCCGAGGTCCCGATGACGGAAAGGGCGGCCACGCCGCCAACACCCGCCATAAAGGTTCGGCGCGTTACGCCCAGTGAAAATGCTTCGCCATCGCGCATCGACAATCCTCCCAAAAAATCACCGGCAGCGAAACGGCTTTCACCGAACCGCGACGGCCCTCCCGGCCAGCCAGCACGCCGATCCTCCATCGGCAGGGGCAGACCATATGAGCGTTTTCAGATGATTACAAGTATTGACAGATTTTTACATCTTTTTTATTTGTAGGCCGGTTTTCAGGATCAGGCTTAAAGAAAAAATCGGCAGGACAGCCCTCTCGCTCACAAAAACCCCGGTATTTCTGTTGCGATTGAAATGCAGGAAACCCATTAACTTCAGCGATTTGCAACGGAAGGGCTGCTGATGGACAATCACACTGCATCTGCCGCCGCTCGAGGCGAGACTCGGCTGAGCGACATCATCTACGAAAAAATCGTGGGCATGATTTCGGACGGGCGGTTTCCCGTGAACGAGCGGTTGCCATCGGAACAGAATCTGGCGTCGCTGTTTGGCGCGTCGCGGCCGGTTGTGCGGGAAGCGCTGGAGCGGCTTCGGAACGACGAGCTTATTGTTTCGCAAAAGGGATCCGGCTCCTATGTACGCCAGCAGCCGGATTCTTCCGTGTTGCAACAGGTGCCGGTCGGCTCGCTGGCCGACGTGCAGCGTTTTTTTGAGTTCAGGGCCGGATTGGAGGCTTCCGCGGCTGAGCTTGCGGCGCGCAACTGGCAGGCAGCGGACAGGGTGCGTATCGAGCAGGCGATAGCCGCGCTGGAACAGTGTCTCGAGCGCAACGATCTCGGCGCGGAGGAAGACTTCGCCCTGCACGAAGCCATCGCGAAGGCGAGCCATAACCAGTTCCACATCACGGTGCGGATCTGGTTCAAGCCCCATTTCGCCATCGGCCAGTCGGTGACACGCAGCCTCAGCCTCAAGCGGACGCCGCAGCATGTGCGCGAAGTCCAGAACGAGCACACGGCCATCGTGGAAGCGATTTTTGCGCGGCGTGAGCAGGCCGCGCATGACGCGATGAAAGACCACATATTGAAGGCGCGCGCCCGCATGTTTCAGGGCGTCGGCAGCTAGGCCGCACCCTGCAATGTCGAAAACAGAATCATAAAGGGCGGATGAGGGAGAGGAACCAGTGAGCCAGCCACACGTCATAGAACCGAAGCTCCGTTCCCTGATCGATACCCCGCTGAAGGTCGGCGAATCGCCTGCCTGGGACGAGCGAACCGGCGATCTGTGGTTCGTCGATATTCTCGCGCCTGCCATTTTTCGCCTGCATCCCGGTGGAAAACTCGACAGATACGACATGCCCGCCCAGGTGGGCTGTCTCGGCCTTTGCGACAATGGCTTGATCGTGGCGGGCCTCAAGACCGGTGTGCATCTTCTCGATCCCGCGAGCGGCAAGCTCGATCTTCTCTGCGACCCGGACGACGGGCGGCCCGACAGCCGCCTCAACGACGGAAAGGTCGGTCCGGACGGCCATTTCTGGGTGGGGACCCGCGACGAGGCCGCGATACAGACAGGCAATGCCCGCCTCTATCGCGTCGCCCCGGATGGCGGCATCGAATGCATCATCGATGGCAACATGTTCACATCGAACGGGCTTGCCTGGAGCCCGGACGGCAGGCGCATGTACCATTCCGACAGCAGCGGCCTCATGTATCATGCGTTCGATTTCGATGTCGCGACCGGCAGGCTCGGCCCGGCCGAACGCCTGCACGATTTCGCGCCGGATGAAGGCAGGCCGGACGGTGCGGCGACCGATTGCGAAGGCTGTTACTGGAGCGCCGGCGTTCAGGCGGGACGTCTCAACCGTTTTTCACCGGACGGCGAATTGTTCGAGATTTACAGGCTGCCATTCAAGGGGCCGACCATGCCGTGTTTCGGCGGTCCCGACCTCAAGACGATATACCTCACAAGTCTCGTAACCGAGACGGACGGAATAACCACCGCAGGCACGGTTGTCGCATTCGATGCCCCGGTCGCCGGCACACCCGTTCACAAATTCTCCATCTGAAGATGACTTTTGATCTTAAGGAACCCAGTTGATGACGACATTCGATTTTCGCCAGGCCCTGCAGGGCATCTCCGGTGTTCCGGTAACGGCTTACGATGCAAGCGGCGAAGTGGAGACCGGTGTTACAGCCGAGGTTTACGCCCGCGTCGCGAAGGCAGGCATCCACAATATCGTTGCGGCAGGCAATACGGGCGAATTCTACGCCTTGACGCCCGCGGAAATTCTGAAGGTTTATGAGGCTGCGATAAAAGGCGTCAGCGGCAAAGCCCCGGTTACGGCGGCGATTGGCCGCTCGCAGCGCGAGGCGCTCTCCATGGCGCGTCAGGCAAAAGAAATGGGCGCATCCGCCGTCATGTCGCATCAGCCGGTCGACCCTTTTGCAGCCCCGCAATCGCAGATCGACTATTTTATCGGCCTTGCGGAGGGCAGCGAATTGCCGCTGGTCGCCTATGTCCGGGCGGACGGCTTTTCGGTCGATGACATGGTAAGGCTCGCCGGCCACCCGAATGTCGCCGGCATCAAGTTCGCGACGACCGACATCATGCTTCTGTCGCGCGCGATTGCCGCTTCCGATCCGAACGGCGCTCTATATGTCTGTGGACTGGCTGAAAGCTGGGCGCCTGCCTTCGCGGCGGTTGGTGCGCGCGGCTTTACATCCGGTCTCGTCAATGTCGCGCCGCAATTTTCCCTGCAGGTTCACGACGCCCTGACGGCCGGCAATTTCCCGGCCGCACGGAAGATCATCGAAAAGATCGAATTGTTCGAACGGCTGCGGACACGATATCGCAACGGCGCAAACGTGACCGTGGTGAAGGAAGCCATGGAAATTCTGGGGATGAAGGTTGGCCCCGTGCGTGCGCCGGGACTTGCCCGTCTGGACAAAGAAGACCGCGCAACACTCGAAGGACTGCTTGCCAGCTGGCGTTGATGGACGCCGTACCGGCAAGCTGCACGTTTTCGCTTTTATCAGATCATATGCCGGCCATGAGCCGGCATATGCTTTCCGGGCCTGATGGCTCAGCCGAACAGTGCAAGGCTGCTCTTCACGGTAACCCATACGCCCCACAGAAGCGGAATACCGACAGCAACCCAGGCAAGTGCCGCCTTGGTGTCCAGCCCGCCACGTCCGATGCCGAAGGAACCTGTCGGACCGGCATTGGCGGCCGCCGTCTTTGCCTGCAGCGTCGCGACCTCCGCATCCGACATGAACCACCTGTCCGAAAGCGGCCGCACGAAGGCATTGGCCACGAGGCCAATCGCCAGCATGCCCGCCAGAATATACATGGTGCTGGTGTAGAGCGCGGGTCCTGGCGCCACGCCCGCCGCGATCTGCGCTTCGCGGATGTAGTTAACGACGACGGGGCCGGCGATGCCCGCAGTCGCCCACGCCGTCAGCAGGCGGCCGTGGATTGCGCCGACGAACTGGGTGCCGAAAATATCGGCGAGATAAGCGGGAATGGTCGCAAAACCACCGCCATACATCGACAGGATGATACCGAAGGCGAGAACGAAGAGCGCCTTTTTGCCCATCGTCGCAAGCGTCGGCGCCAGCGCATAAAGAATGATGCCGAGAATGAAGAAGCAGAAATAAGTGTTCTTGCGGCCGATCTTGTCGGACATCGACGCCCAGAAGAAACGGCCGCCAATATTGAACAGGGAAAGCAGCCCGGTGAAACCGGCAGCAATCGCCGCGATCTGCGCCTTCTGCCCGGCATCGAGATCCGCAAAACCCACGCCGGGTAAGCCGATCAGCGAGCCCGCGAAGATTTCCTGCAGCATGGGCGAGGCCATGCCGATGACGCCGATACCCGCCGAAACGTTGAGGCACAGCACCGCCCAGATGAGCCAGAACTGCGGCGTCTTGTGCGCATCGCGCAGATGCACGTGGCGATGGGTTATCATGGCGCTTTTGGCGGAGGGCGCCGTCCAGCCTTCCGGGCGCCAGCCCGATGGCGGAATGCGGTAACCGAAAGCGCCCGCCATCATGAAGACGAAATAGATCAGGGCCATGACCACGAAAGTCTGCCAGACGCCGACCGAAACATCCGTCTTGAAGTTGTTCATCAGCAAATTGGCGAGCGGCGCGCCGATCATCGCACCACCGCCGAAACCCATGATCGCCATGCCCGTCGCCATGCCGCGACGGTCCGGAAACCATTTGATCAGGGTCGATACGGGCGAAATATAGCCAAGGCCGAGGCCGATACCACCGATGACACCGGCGCCCAGCCACATCAGCCACAGTTGATGCGTGATGACGCCGATTGCCGCCACCAGAATGCCGCCGCACCAGCAGCAGGCGGAAACGAAGCCGGCCTTGCGTGGCCCCACTCTTTCCAGCCAGCCGCCCCAGATCGCCGCCGAGCAGCCCAAAAGAACGAAGAAAAGCGTATAAATCCAACCAAGGTCGGCCACGCGCCAGTTACACTCAGTGGTGAACAGCGCACCCAGAAGGGTAAGGCTGGAGCAACTGGGGTCCGTGGCCGGCAGCGCCTTCGACAGCGGCAGCCAGAACACGCTGAAGCCATAGGCCATGCCGATGCATAGATGAATGGCAAGGGCCGCCGGCGGCACCAGCCAGCGATTGAAACCCGGTCTTGCGATTATTCGTTCGCGGTCCAAAAACCCGGCTTGCGCCGCCTCTCCCGCTGTCGCACCTGCTACTGCCATTGACATTACCTCCCTCGTGGATGTCTGGACATGTCACGTTCGCCCCGCCGGGCGAACACCAATATCGCCGAACGTCCCCCGTCCGGCCGAAAATGTGATTATCCGGTCGCGCCGCTCAAGCCTCTGTGCTTTCCGGGACGCTCGGTTCCGAAAGGGACTCGCCAGCAATCGGTCCTTTGCCGCCCGGCGCGCCCTTGGCATCGTCGCCGAGGCCCACGGCATCGGCCGCCGGATCGTCGGGCCGCTTGATCTTCTTCGACGCGGCAAGCACAAGCGGCAGAAAATCACCTGCCCCGGCATCCACCATCTCGAAGAACCGACGTCGCATGCGCGGTTCCCAGAACTTGTTGATGTGGGTGGCGACACCTTCGATGCGAATATCTTCCGGCTGCGACAGAAAGAATGTCGCGATCTGGTTCGCCATTCTCACCAGCTTTTCATCGGTGTGGTTGAGCAACATGACCTCTTCCCCCGCGCCGGCTGCCAGCCGACGCCTCTGTGTGTGACAAGGCCGGGCGCACCCGGCCCTCCTTATTCCGCCGCTTCGAGCTTGCCGCTGATCCGCCGCGAACGGCGGCCAAGCGCATCATATTCCTCCTGCCATTCCGTCGGCCCGTTGGAAGGCGATACCTGCACGGCGGTCACCTTGTATTCCGGACAGTTGGTCGCCCAGTCGGAGAAGTCGGTAGTGATGACATTCGCCTGCGTGCCGGGATGGTGGAAGGTCGTATAGACCACGCCTGGCGCCACACGGTCGGTGATCAGCGCCCGCAGCGTCGTATCGCCCGACCGGCTGGCGAGCTTGATCCAGTCGCCATCCTTCACGCCGCGCTGTTCGGCATCGTGCGGATGGATTTCGAGACGATCCTCCTCATGCCAGACGACGTTTTCGGTGCGCCGTGTCTGCGCGCCGACATTGTATTGCGACAGGATGCGGCCGGTGGTGAGCAACAGGGGGAAACGCGGCCCCGTGCGTTCGTCCGTCGCCACATATTCGGTGCGGATGAACTTGCCCTTGCCGCGCACGAAACCATCCACATGCATGATCGGCGAACCATCCGGGAATTTCTCGTTGCAGGGCCACTGCACCGAGCCCTTCTCCTCCAGATAGTCATAGGAAACACCGGCAAAGCTCGGTGTCGTCGCCGCGATCTCGTCCATGATCTCGGACGGATGCGCGTAGTTCCATGCAAGCCCCATGGCCTGCGCCAGCTTCTGCGTCACTTCCCAGTCGGCATAACCGTTCTTCGGGGACATGACCTTGCGGACACGGTTGATGCGGCGCTCGGCATTGGTGAAGGTGCCGTCCTTTTCGAGGAAGGTAGACCCCGGCAGGAAGACATGGGCGTAATTTGCCGTCTCGTTCAGGAAGAGATCGTGCACCACGACACATTCCATCGCGGCGAGACCGGCCGAAACGTGCTTCGTATCCGGATCGGACTGGAGAATGTCCTCGCCCTGAATATAGATGCCCTTGAAGGTGCCATCCACGGCCGCATCGAGCATGTTGGGAATACGCAGCCCCGGCTCGTTGTTAAGCTTCACGCCCCAGAGTTTCTCGAAGATGTCGCGCGTGGCATCGTCGGAAATATGCCGATATCCCGGAAGCTCGTGCGGGAAAGACCCCATGTCGCAGGAACCCTGAACATTGTTCTGACCGCGCAGCGGATTAACGCCTACACCGGGGCGGCCGATATTGCCGGTCGCCATGGCCAGATTGGCGATTGCCATCACCGTGGTAGACCCCTGGCTGTGTTCGGTGACACCGAGCCCGTAATAGATGGCGCCATTGCCACCCCTGGCATAAAGGCGTGCGGCACCGCGCACCTCTTCTGCCGGCACACCGGTGAAGTTTTCGGTTTCTTCCGGGCTATGCTGAGGCTCGGCGACGAAAGCGGCCCAATCCTCGAATTCCGACCAGTCGCAGCGCTCGCGAATGAAGGCTTCGTTGAACAGACCTTCCGTGACGATGACATGCGCCAGCGCCGTCAGCACCGCGACATTCGTTCCGGGCTTCAGCGGCAGGTGGAAGGACGCCTCCACATGCGGTGTGCGAACGAGATCGATACGGCGCGGATCGATGACGATCAGCTTCGCGCCCTGTCGCAGCCGCTTCTTCAGCCGCGAGCCGAAAACAGGATGTCCATCGGTCGGATTGGCGCCGATCACCAGCACCACATCGGACTGCTCGACGCTATCGAAATTCTGCGTGCCGGCGGAGGTGCCGAAAGCCTGGCCAAGACCGTAGCCCGTCGGCGAATGGCAGACGCGGGCGCAGGTATCGACGTTGTTATTGCCGAAGCCGGCGCGGATGAGTTTCTGGACGAGGAAGGTTTCTTCGTTCGTGCAGCGGGACGAGGTGATGCCGCCGATGGATTCCCGGCCATATTGACCCTGTATACGCCGGAACTCCGAGGCAACATGGGAGAAGGCTTCCTCCCACGTGACTTCCCGCCATGGATCGCTGATCTTTTCGCGGATCATCGGGTTGAGAATGCGGTCCCTGTGGGTGGCATAACCATAAGCGAAGCGGCCCTTGACGCAGGAATGGCCGCGATTGGCCTGCCCGTCCTTCCACGGCACCATGCGCACCAGCTCCTCACCGCGCATTTCCGCCTTGAAGGAGCAGCCGACACCGCAATAGGCGCAGGTCGTGACCAGCGAATGCTCCGGCTGGCCGATCTCGATCACCGATTTCTCCGTCAGCGTCGCCGTCGGACAGGCCTGCACGCAGGCGCCGCAGGAAACGCAGTCGGAATCGAGGAACGCCTCATGCGCGCCGGGCGACACACGGCTTTCAAAACCTCGTCCTTCGATCGTCAGCGCGAAAGTGCCCTGCACTTCCTCGCAGGCGCGCACGCAACGGGAGCAGACGATGCATTTGGAAGGATCGTAGGTGAAATAGGGATTGCTTTCATCCTTCGGCATCCAGCGCGCGTTATGATCGCCATCGCCAGTGCGGGCCTTGACGTGGTTGTCGCCTTCGTATCCGTAGCGCACATCGCGCAGGCCCACGGCGCCGGCCATATCCTGCAGTTCGCAATCGCCATTGGCGGCGCAGGTCAGACAGTCGAGCGGGTGATCGGAGATATAAAGCTCCATCACGCCCTTGCGGATCTGCTTCAGCCGCTCCGTCTGCGTGTGAACGACGAGACCGGGGGCGACAGGCGTGGTGCAGGAGGCGGGGGTGCCATTGCGGCCCTCCACCTCGATCAGACAGAGGCGGCAGGAACCGAAGGCATCCACCATGTCGGTGGCGCAGAGCTTTGGAACATCGATACCCGCTTCGCGCGAGGCGCGCATGATCGAGGTTCCCGCAGGCACAGTCACCTGCCTGCCGTCGATGGTGAGCGTCACCATGTCCGTTGCGTGGGATTTGGGGGTTCCATAGTCGAATTCTGTTACAAGGGCCATGGTCTTACTCCGCCGCTTCAACACGTGGGATGGGGGCAAAATCATCAGGGAAATGCCGAAGTGCGCTCATGACGGGATAGGGCGTGAAACCGCCGAGCGCACAGAGCGAACCGAATTTCATGGTCTCGCAGAGATCTGCGAGGAGTGCCGTATTTTTCTCCCGCTCGATGCCGAGCGCGATCCTGTCCACCGTCTCGACGCCGCGTGTGGAGCCGATGCGACAGGGCGTGCACTTGCCGCAGCTTTCGACGGCGCAGAATTCCAGCGCGAACCGGGCCTGATGCAGCATATCGGCAGTATCGTCGAAAACCACGATGCCGGCATGGCCGATCAGGCCACCGGCGGCGGTGAAGGCTTCATAGTCGAAGATCGTATCGAACAGCGAAACCGGGAAATAGGCCCCGAGCGGACCGCCCACCTGCACCGCCTTGACCGGGCGGCCGGTGATCGTGCCGCCACCGATATCATTGATCAGCTGCCCGAGCGGCAGGCCGAAGGCGGTCTCATAAAGCCCACCATGCCGGATGTTTCCGGCAAGCTGGATGGGAATGGTGCCATGCGAGCGGCCGACGCCGAAATCGCGATAAAACGCCGCGCCGCGATCCATGATGACCGGAATGGAGGCGAGCGAAATCACATTGTTGACGACGGTGGGCCTGCCGAACAGGCCCTGCAAAGCAGGAAGCGGCGGCTTGGCGCGCACGGTTCCGCGCTTGCCTTCCAGACTGTTCAGAAGCGAGGTTTCCTCGCCGCAGACATAGGCGCCGGCACCCATGCGCACTTCGAGATCGAAGGCCCGCCCGGAACCGAGCACGGATGGGCCGATGATGCCTTCGCGGCGGGCGATTGCGATTGCCTGCTCCATGACCTTGATGGCGTAAGGATATTCCGAGCGCGTATAGATGAAACCTTTTGTCGCGCCGACGGCGAGGCCGGCAATCGCCATGCCTTCGATCAGCACGAAGGGATCGCCTTCCATGATCATGCGGTCGGCGAAGGTGCCGCTATCGCCCTCATCGGCATTGCAGACGATATATTTCTGGTCGGCCACCGCATCGGCGACGGTCTTCCATTTGATACCGGTCGGGAAACCCGCGCCGCCGCGTCCGCGCAGGCCGCTTTCGGTCACTTGCGCAACGATATCGGCCGGCGCCATGGCGACGGCTTTTTCGAGGCCTTTCAAGCCCTGATAGGCGCGGTAATCCGCAAGCGACAATGGATCGGTAACGCCGCAGCGGGCAAATGTCAGGCGCGTCTGGCTTTTCAGGAACGGAATGTCCTTCGTCGGCCCGAGACAGAGAGGATGCTCGCCGCCGGTGAGAAAACCCGCATCGAAAAGCGAGGCAACGTCGCTGGCCTTGACCGGCCCGTAGGCAATACGGCCATGTTCGGTGCGCACTTCCACCAGCACTTCAAGCCAGAGCATGCCGCGCGAGCCATTGCGGACAATATGAACCTCGAGGTTGCGGCTGGCCGCCTCGCGGCCGATTGCTTCGGCGACACGGTCTGCGCCAACGGCAAGCGCGGCGGAATCGCCTGGAACAAAAACGGTGACACTCATCGGCGCGCCTCCGCCAGAATGTCGCCAAGACAGTGCTCATCCAGTCGCGCATGAAGCTCGCCATCCAGCATCAGCGCGGGCGCCTGTGCGCAAAGCCCGAGACAGAAGACCGGCTCCAGCGTGACGGAACCGTCGGCTGCGGTTTCGTGCCAGTCGAGGCCGAGCCGGTTCTTGATGGTTTCCGCAAGAGGCTCGCCACCCATCGACTGGCAAGCCTCGGCGCGACAGAGCTTCAGCACATGCCGGCCGGACGGATGATCTCGAAAATCGGGATAGAAGGTCACGACGCCATGGACCTCGGCGCGCGAAATATTCAGCGCGGATGCGACGATCTGCTTGGCGCTTTCCGGTATGTAGCCGAATTCTTCCTGCACCGCGTGCAGAATGGGCAGCAATGGCCCCTCCAGGTGGAGAAGTTCGTCAATGATGGCGGAAACACGAGCCGCCTCATCTGCGGCAACCGCACCGATATTCATAAGCCAGTCCTCCCAAACCGACAGGGGCAGGTATGGCGAACGGCACATGTTTCAGTGTCAGCGCAGCCCCTGCATGGTTCGGGAGAATGGCGAGGTCGGCCGGATCAGGTCAATAATGTGTTTTCGTCAACCGATAGGAAATTCCTATCAAAAGCCATCGCCGCTGCGCGCTGACGCGCCTCATGAAGAAGCGCAGAAACGAGTGGCGTGTGCGGTTCGCGATAGGTTGCGATCAGCCCCACCAGATGCTCCGCATCCGGCTCGGTAATCGGTATCATTCTGATCTGTTTTGGAAAACCGAATGATTCCGCTATGTTACGCGGCATTATTGAAGCCCATTGTCCGGTTCGGATATGCGAAAACAGCACAATCATGGAGTTGGACTCCAATGTCGGCTTCACCTCAACGCCCGCTTCCGCCATATGCTTGTTGATGATGCGGCGGTTCTGCATATCCGAAGTCAATAGGCATAACCTAAGACCTGAAACCTGCTTCCAGGTAACGCTTTCCTGATCGGCGAGCGGCGTTCCGGCTGCTGCAATCAGGTGATATCGCTCCGAATAGAGCGGTACCGTGGTCACTCGGCCAAGAGGTTCATTGTCGAGATAGCTGATTCCCGCATCGATCTCGAGGTTTTCGATCTGGCTCAGGACCTGAAGCGAGGTGCGTGACGTCACGGAAAAGGTCACGTCGGGATGCCGCGCCTGAAAGGATTCCGTCAATCGCGGCACCATCGCAAGGGCCGTCGGAATGACCGCAAGGCGGATGTGGCCCGCCAGACCCTTGCGCGCCGCCCGCATTTCCTCACGCATGGTGCGCGTATCGGCGACGATGCGACGCGCCCATTCGAGAACACGCTGTCCCTCCGGTGTCAGCCCCTGATAACGCGCCGCACGCACCACAAGAACGACACCAAGCTGGTCCTCCAGCTGCCGGATCGCGGCCGAGAGACTGGGTTGGGAAACGCCGCACTCCTCTGCCGCGCGGCCAAAATGCCCTGCGCGCGCCAATGCAATGAAAAATTCCAGCTTGTCGATCATGCGTCCTCCCGCGTCGCTCGCGACCCTGCGATGGTGCGAGCAGGAGAACACTAGAACGAGGCGGGGAAGCCCGCAAATGAATGCCGTTGTTTTCCTGAAACCGCACGGGGTGGCGAGACTGGATTCCATCAGGCACGGGCAGTCATGGGCGCGACGTTCGGTCAACCACTCCAACCGCACTGGACGCAGCTTTATCGCGGCATTGACCCATCCGTCGTTTCGCCTGACCTGCCGCACAGCGCCGGGAAACGAAACCAATCGTCATCGCCGCCGCGATGCCCTACCCTCTCATTTTCTCGAGTTTGCGGCGGCAGGCAAAAGGTATTCGGCGCTTCAGTCGCAGAAACCTTCACTCGCCAGTCGGCTTGATGAAGTCGCTCATCGCAGGCGCCTTGAGGACGAACTGGCGATCCGAGCTGATGTAATTATCGGCATGCAGGCGCGCGATGGGCTGATATCGGTCCGGATCGACATAACGCCCTTCCGCATCGAGACAATCCTTGTGGACATGCATGTGCACGACTTCGCCCAGAACAAGGGTACGGCGTGGATAATCGATCAGGCGCTCCACACGGCATTCGAAGGCGCAGGGCGATTCCGCCGCAAAGCTTGCATCGATCTTGCTGCAGGGCGTGGCCGTCAGTCCGGCAATCGAAAGTTCATCGACCTCGCTGTCGAAACCGAGGCCGCAAACGAGCATCTGTTCGGACAGAGTCATATCGACCATGTTGATGACGAATTCGCCGGTGCGGCGAATATTGGCCATCGTGTCCTTCTCCTCGCCCGTCACATGCGGCTGGATGCCGAGAACAACGATCGGCGGATCATGGGAGAAAACGTTGAAAAAGCTCATCGGCGCGGCATTGTTGTGACCAGCGGCCGAGCGGGTCGTGACAAGCGCTATCGGCCGTGGACCGATAAAATTGGTCAACAAACGATAACGGCTTTGCGGCTCAAGCGCGGTAAAATCGAATTCCATGGGAGTACCTGATTTATTGTATACAATAATATTTCATATTGCAGACAATTACTCAATTGCCCTCCTCACGGGATAGCCGATTTTGCTGTATCACATTTGCGAGCAAGGGAAGAGCAGCAAGCCTGCGCGCATTCTCCGACCAAATGGACGGAGCCGCCATCCACGTATCGACTATAAGCGCAAAAACTCCCCGGCCTGGAGGGGTCCGGGGAGTAAACCTGACATCATGTCAGGAACTTTGACTGGAGCTAGTGACTCACCCGTTCGGAAACGGGGTGGATCTGAGTTGTCTAACCCTACTATGCTTTTTGTAGACTATTAGAACGCGCGCTCGAGACGAACGAAACCGGTCCAGCTGTCGCCAGCACCACTGTCGCGACCTTCGCGGCCGTCGACGTCCTGATAGGTCACCGCAACCTTGGTGGAGAGACCAGACGTGATCTTGTAGCCAGCAGCGACGCCAGCGCGCCATGCATCGCGATCACCCGTGAACTTGCCGTCCTTACCGATATCCAGCGTACCGAAGTACTGGAAGCCGGGGGTGATGGTCAGCTTGTCGGTTGCTTTGATCGAATATTCGGCGGCCACGGTCCATTCCGATTCTTCGTAATATGCATTGGCACCCGATGCCCATGCGCCAGCAAGGCCGAACGTGCCCGGACCGAGGTCTGCCGTCAGGATTGCGCGGATTGCGCCATTCTCAGCATTGGTGTCGTAACCGCCGAGGACGTTGGCCTTAACAGCGCCGAACTTTCCGCCGATGATAGCGCTAATACCGACGTTGTTGTCGGTGGCGCTTTTTCCGTTGGCGGTGGTCCAGTTGCCTTGGGCTACGCCGAGGTTGTTTGTTTTGTTGATGGCGGTGTAACCACCGCTAACCCTTCCAGAGATTACTGTAGCTGCTACATCAGCATCGTTGCCAGCGATAACGCCTTCGAGTTCTTCAACTGCAACACCAGCGTAGAACGAGCCGGCATCGTAGGTGTAACGGATAGCGTTCAGACGGGTCTTGTTGGAGCTGAGCTGGTCATATTCGCCAGCGAGACCATCATCCCACCAGTTGTAGTAGAAACCGACCTTGAGGCCGCTGAGCTCGATAAATGCCTGATCGACGACAACGCCGCGGCTGCTGTCTTGGTCGGCATCGCCACGGAAACCGATATAGCCGCGCAGAGCGCCCAGTTCGGTGTCGGTGCGGGTATCGATGTTGAACTGGGCGCGCGAGAAGCTGTCCCAATCCGAGTCGCCAGCCTTGCCGCGACCGAAGTCCGTCTGGAAACGTACGTAACCGTCGAACTTCAGGCAGGTTTCGGTGCCGGGGATGTAGAAGAAGCCGGTGCCGAAAGCGTCGCAGACGCGAACATATTCCATGGCTTCCGGCTCGGCAGCGACGATGGCGTCAGCGGCCTGTGCGCCGGATACTGCTGCGAGAGCCGCAGCGGAGCCGATAAGAAGGCTCTTGATGTTCATTTGTAATCTCCAGTCAAAAATTTTTCAACGAATGCGCAAATTTGACGGCTGGTCTTTCCCTGCCGCCCGCTTCCCTGCGCTGATTCAGCAAATGACAGAAGTTGCCGCAGACTCGCAATTTAAATCGACAAAATACAAATACAGACAAAGTACACAATTCAATTTCGTAGTAAAATTACAACAATTTAATAGTTTAAAATATAATACTTCTTATTATTATTTCAAAATAATAGAATTTATTACTTTTAAATATTGCCTTAAATTTCTAAATTATAAGACACAAAAACAACAAACGCTCCCGTCCCGTCCGGATCAGGAGGCGTCAGCACGCGCGGGCATGGGGAAGCAAAGTGGTTTTCATCGAGGAAGAAGAAAGGATGCAGGCGACAAAACGTCCGCCCGGCCTCTCCCTGGAAGCCATATCTGGACGATCTGAAACAACCGGTCGCCCGAGGCAGCTTATAGGCGGTGTTCGGGTAAGCCGGTCGCGAATATCGTCGTCTTCGCCAGCATGTCTTCGATCGCCTCTGCCGGCACCGGGCGACTGAAGTAATAACCCTGACCGTAGGGGCAGCCGGCATCCCGTAGAAATGTCGCCTGCTCGCTGGCCTCCACACCTTCGGCAATGACATCGATGCCGAGAGATCCGGCAAGCTGGATCATGATCGAGACGATGGCGCTGTCCTTGGTCTTTTCCGGCAGATGGGTCAGGAACGAGCGGTCTATCTTCATGCACGAGAGCGGGAATGTCTTGAGCATGCCGAGACAGGAATAACCGATACCGAAATCATCCAGCGCCAGGCTGACACCCATCTGTTTGATGGCCCGCATGATCCGCACCGATGTTTCGACATCCTGAATGATGAGCGTCTCGGTGATTTCGATTTCCAGCAGGGATGGCGCAAGGCCAGTTTCCTTGAGCACCGACCTGATCTGCTGCACCAGCCCGCCCTGAAACTGCCGCGGAGAGATATTGACCGCCATTTTGACGGGCGACAGGCCGCCGGCGGCCCATGCCTGTGCCTGACGACAGGCCTTTTCGAGAATGCTTTCTCCGAGTTCGACGATCAGGCCGGTTTCTTCCGCAAGCCCGATGAACTCCGCAGGACCGAGCAGACCTTCCGTGGGGTGCTGCCAGCGCACCAGCGCCTCCACGCCGCTGATCCGGCCGCTGACAAGATCGACCTGCGGCTGGAAGTGCAGCACGAACTCGTCCCTCTTTACTGCCTTTCGCAATTCCTCGATGCGGGTGAACTTCTTTCTCAGATCATCCGCCATATTCGGGGTGAAGGTGGCAATGCTATCGCGCCCGGTATGTTTGGCCTCATACATGGCGAGATCGGCCGCCGCGACGATTTCCGCCGTGGTTTCCCCATGTTCCGGGAAAAAGGCCATGCCGATGCTGCAGGTGACCCTGATGTCGTAATTGCCGATACGCAATGGCTGCGAGACAGCGGCGCGGATGCGCTGCAGGCGGTTTTCGACATCGTCCCTGCGCTCTTCAAGAATGATGACGAACTCGTCGCCGCCGACCCTGAGAACGAGATCGTTCTTCCGGAGGCTTTTCGCAATGCGCTCGGCGGTTTTCGACAGCAATGCGTCGCCGATGCTGTGGCCGAGCGTATCGTTGATCTGCTTGAAATTGTCGAGATCGAGAAAACCGATACCGACCCTTCGGTTCGCCTTTGCCGCAGCCGCCAGTATTTCCGGCAGTCTCGTATCGAGGAAACGGCGGTTCGGCAGCCGGGTCAGCATGTCGTGGTCCGCCAGGAAGGCGATATGCTCCGCCGCCCTTTTTCGGTCGATCGCCAGCCCCGCCATGCGCGCCGCCGCGCCTATGAATTCCACCAGCGCCGCATCCGGCTGGCGGCCAGCCAGCATGCACCAGACGAAACCATGCGCCTTGCCTTCGCTGGCGGGAATATCGAAACTGAAGGCCATGTGTTCTGCCGGATGGACAAGGCTCTCTGGATCGCTGACGCTGGAAACCAGCGCGGCCAGCCCCTTCTGCTGCGCAAGCGTCGGCGAGGCGTAAACGGAAGGTTCTCCTTCCACCGCATCGAACACCCGCACCGCGCAGGCCAGTCCGGTCGCGAGATTTTCGATGGCCTTGACGAATTCCTCAAGAAAATCCTCGATACGCGCTGCCGCGACGATCATTTCCAGAATATGCGCCTGCGCCTGAAGCAGTCTTTCCGAGGCCTTTTTCTGGGTTATGTCCCGCGAGGCGCCGACCACGCCGATGATGTTGCCGGCCTTGTCCTTCAGCGGCACGCGCGACATCATGAGCCAGCGGTCGATATCCCCGCGCATGGCGCGCTCTTCGTAACCGAGATCCGGTTCGCCGGTGCGCATCACCCGCGCCTCGGTATCGGGAATGCCGGCACGCCGCGCCGCTTCGCCGTGAATATCGTAGTCGGTGAGCCCGATCAGTTGCTCGACCGTGTCAAAGCCGTTTTCGGTGACGATGGCGCGATTGGCAAAAAGAAAGCGCCCTTCCAGATCCTTGGCATAGATAAAATCCGGCACGTGGTCGATCATCGCTTCCAGAAGCGCGTGCCGGTCGGAAGGATTGCTGTTTTCGCTCATGTCACGAGTGGCGGATGGCGTGACATCGCGCTTTTTTCGCGACATCCGGTTTTCTTCGGGTGTCTTCGGGCCTTTGGAACGCACCTCTCCGCCTCATCATTTTATAAGGAAGCAGAATAGTAGGATTATACGTATTATATAAATATGAACAACGGCGGGAGATTGCCGGGAAACCCGCCTTTTGCAGCAGCCTCCCCGAAGCCCTGCCGGCTTGAATCAGAACGGCGCAACCGAAGCTGCGCCGTCAAGGCCACAGGCGGCAATTCGTTGACGGTCACACCACCGGCGTCGGCAGTTCTTTGCCGGCAAAATGGGCATCGAGATTGGCGAGAACGAGATCGGCCATGGCGCGCCGCGTCTGGTGCGTGCCGCTGCCGACATGCGGCGCGAGCGTGACGTTGTCGAAGGCGAAAAGCGCTTCCGGCACACGCGGCTCATCCTCGAAGACATCCAGCGCAGCACCTGCGATCGTGCCGTTCGCAAGCGCTTCGACCAGCGCCTTTTCATCCACCAGCGAGCCGCGCGCCACATTAACGAGCACACCCTGGGGCCCGAGGGCCTTCAGCACATCTGCATTGACGATATGGCGCGTTTCGCCAGTAGCGGCGGCGGCGATGATCAGCACATCGCAATTGGCGGCAAGCGCCTCGATGCTGTCATAATAATCATAGGCGACATCGCGGCGGTTTCTGGCGGTGTAGGAAATGCGCGCATCGAAACCTTCCAGCCGCTTTGCGATTGCCTGACCGATGCGGCCGAGGCCGAAGATGCCGTAACGGCGGCCGGCCACGCGGGTGGAAAGCCCCATATCGCCCTTCAGCCATTGGCCGGTGCGCACATGCTGATCCGCCTGCGGCAGCTTGCGTGCCTGCGCCAGAACGAGGCCGAGCGCGAGGTCGGCGACATCGGCCGTCAGCACGTCAGGCGTATTGGAGACGCGAAAACCGCGTCGCTTGGCTTCGGCGAGATCGACCTTGTCGAAACCGACACCGTTGATGGCGACAATTTCAAGATTGGGAAGTGCAGCGCCGATATCCGCCGGAAGGCCGATGTGGCCGCCGGTGACGACGCCGCGGATTGAAGCACCCTTTTCAGCAAGGAACGCCGCCTTGTCAGCAGCCTCGAACAGGCGATGCACGGTGAAGCGCTGCGCAAGTTCCTGTTCCAGTGCCGGGATGAGCGGGCACAATTGCACGATTTCAGTGGTCATGAAGTTTCCTTTGCGCCGGTGAACTACTTCACATCGGCCTTAACGAATTGCCGGAGTTCCGGCGTTTGCGGGTTGGCGAAGAGTTCGGATGAACGACCCTGCTCCCAGATCTTGCCCTTGTGCATGAAGATGGTTTCGGTCGCGACGCGGCGTGCGAAGGCCATTTCATGGGTGACGAGGATCATGGTCATGCCGTCTTTGGCGAGGTTTTCCATGACGGTCAGCACTTCCTCGGTGAGTTCTGGGTCGAGAGCCGAGGTCACCTCATCGAACAGCATCACCTTCGGCCGCATGGCGAGCGAGCGGGCAATCGCCACGCGCTGCTGCTGGCCGCCGGAAAGCTGATCCGGATAGGAATCGAATTTCTCCGACAGGCCGACGAGTTGCAGAACTTCGCGGGCAATATCCTTCGTTTCCGATTTCGCCACGTCCTTGACGATGCGCGGCGCAAGCATGATGTTTTCGCCGACCGTCAGATGCGGGAAAAGGTTGTAGCTCTGGAACACGATGCCGACATCGGTGCGCAGCTTGCGCAGCGCCTTGGCATCTTCGCCGATGGCGTGACCGGCGATTTCGATGCGGCCCGAATTGATCTTCTCCAGCCCGTTCATGCAGCGAAGCAGCGTGCTCTTGCCCGAACCCGAGCGGCCGATGAGGGCGAAGACTTCACCGCGGCCGACCGTCAGCGACACGCCTTTGAGGACTTCCAGAGCGCCAAAGCTCTTGTGAACGTTTTCAACGATTACTTCCGGCATGAAGCCTCCTTTCCAGCCAACGCGACAGCTGGGACAACGGGTAGCAGACGATGAAATAAAGCACGGCCACGGCGACGAAGACGCGGAACGGCTGGAACGTGGCATTGTTGATGAGCTGCCCCGCTCTCGCCAGTTCGACGAAACCGATGATCGATGCGATGGACGTATTCTTGACGACCTGAACGGCGAAACCGACGGTCGGCGGTAGCGAAATGCGGATAGCCTGCGGCAGGATGACGTAGCGATATTGCTGGGCGCGGGTCAGCGCCAGCGATTCCGACGCTTCCCATTGCTGCTTCGGCACCGCCTGGATGCAGCCGCGCCAGATTTCCGCGAGGTAACCCGATGTATAGATCGTCATCGAGGCGCCGGCGGCAAAGAGCGGCGGCAGTTCCAGCCCGGCAAGGCTGAGGCCGTAATAGGACAGGAACAGGATCATCAGCACCGGAATGCCCTGGATCACCTGGATATAAGTGCCGGCGGCAATGCGCAGCGCCTTGAAATTCGAGGTGCGGGCGAGCGCCACGAAGAAGCCGACGATGCCGCCGCCGATAAGCGCAATGATCGTCAGAAGCACGGTCCATTGCAGGGCGGTCAGCAGGAAGCCGAATTCGTTCCAGCCGAAAGTTCGAAGAGTCATGACTGCACCTCCGGCATGGCGGTCATCGTCTTGCGGGCAACGCGACGGCCGAACAGCCACATGCCGACGAGGGCAAGAATGAGCCGCAGGCTGAGCGCCAGCGCAAGATAGATGAGCGTGACGACGATATAGACCTCAAAGGAGCGATAGGTCTGCGATTCCACGAAGGCTGCGGCAGCCGCAAGCTCATGGGTGGAAATGGCCGAACATATGCTCGATGCCAGCATCATCAGCACGAACTGGCTGCACAGCGAGGGATAGACTTTGGCGATGGCCGGCACGATGATGACGTGGCGATAGATCTGGTACTTGGTGAAACCCAGCGCCTCGCCCGCCTCGATCTGCGACTTGTGCACCGCCTCGATGCCGGCGCGGATGATTTCCGTCGAATAGGCCGCGAGATTGATCGTCATGCCGATCAGCGCCGCCGTATCCGCCCCTACCCTGAAGCCGAGGCCCGGCAGGCCGAAATAGACGATGAAAAGCTGCACGAGAAACGGCGTATTGCGGATGATTTCCACATAACCGTCCACGATGATGCGGACGATGCCGCCATTGATGGACCGCAGCGAGGCCAAAAGAATGCCGAAAGCGCAGCCGAGCACGATGGACAGGACAGACAGCTTGATCGTCAGCCATATGCCGTTCAGAATCTCGTTATGATACTGGGCGAGCGCGCCGAATTGGAATGTATAGGACATGCGTCACTCCGTTGACATTTCCCGGGCCCGCCGGAAGTCTTCCCGGCGGGCGCGTTGAAAGGCTCAATCAGAAGCTTGGCAATTGCGGCAGCGGACGGCCGGTCCACTTGACCGAGATGCGGTCGAGATCGCCGGACATCTTCATGAGATAGATGGAGGTGTTCAACCATTGGCGCAGCTCGAAATCCTCAAGCTTGGTCGCCATGGAATTGCCCTGCTGGAAGAAGGTGAAACCGACCTGCAAACCGGCTTCCGGGCGCTGCTTGATGATCGCCTCACCCACCGTGGACGGCAGGGCCACCGCATCGACCTGACCGGCGAGCAGTGCCTGGGCGCTGGTGGAATCGTCTTCGTAAACGACGATTTCAAGACCTTCGACATTGGCCTTGCGCAGCGCGGTTTCCTGCGAGGAACCGCGATTGACCGAAACCCGCTTGCCCTTGAGGCTGTCGAGATTTTCGAACTTCTGGTCCTTGCCGGAAATGATGTCCATGTTGAAGGCGCTGTAAGGCTGCGTGAACATCACGGTCTTGGCGCGCTCGCCGGTCGGCGCAAGCGTGGCAACAAGGAAGTCGACCTTGCCGGTCTGGAGTGCGGGAATACGCGCAGGCGGCGTCAGCGGCACCAGTTCCACCGGCAGCGACAGGTAGGAACCAATGAGATTGGCGACATCGACGTCGTAACCAGAGGGATTGCCCTTCTCATCCACCATGCCCATCGGCGGGGCACCGGTCAGAACACCGATCTTGACCTTACCGCGCGCCGTGATCTCGCTGAGCGAGACGGCATGGGCGGACGTGGTGGCGGCAAGCGTTGCTGCTGCAACACCGACGGCGACGGTCATGTTCTTCAGAAATCTGGATATGCTCATGGTTTCTCCTCCAACCTTATAGTGGCTGCCCAGAATGGAACAGCGGCCTTGCGCAAACCGGAAAATGTTCTCGATAACATTTTAACGCGATTGACTAAAAACTCCTCCCAAGAAACTGCGAAAGCACAAAACCAGATGAATTTCCCATGAAATTCAATGTTTTCGGCTGGTTATCGATTTTCCTCTGTTCGACACCGCTTCACGTTCTTGGCAGGATCAATAATGCATGTTATCGGTATCATTGCAAGTCCGATCTACAGAACTGTTTCGGTCGGCAATCATTCGGGAGGAAACATGTATACACGCTCGGCAATTTTCGAAGGCAGGATTCACCCTGGCCGGGAGGAGGAGTTTTTCCGCATCGTTGAGGAAAAATTGCTGCCGGTCTGGAAACGCATGCCGAATGCGCAGGCCGTGCGGGTGATGCGCACCGAGCGCACGGACCCGGACGCGGCCTCGATCATCATGGTGCAGGAAATCGACTATCCGTCGATGGAAGCAGTGGAGGAAGCGCTGGTTTCCCCCGTCCGGCTGGAAGGCCGGGTGCTGACGGATGAGATGATGAGCATGTGCGACGGACGTTTTTACCATCTGGTCTATAGCCGCGTCGCATAAATCCGGTGCACGCCGCATCGATCTGCAATCATACGGCGTGCTTTCCCTTATTGTCTTCGTGTATGTCTTGTCCTGAACCGGTTCGAATTTAGGGAGACATGCTTTGGTGGAGCGCACGCCCTTGGCCGCAGCGTTAGTCACGTCAAAAAAAGCAACCATGAGCGATGTCTCGAAACTCGCGGGCGTCTCCAAGATGACCGTTTCGCGGGTGCTGGCCGATCCTGCCCTGGTGTCGGAAGAGACGCGCCAGAAGGTGATGAAGGCCATCGAGAAGCTGGGCTATGTGCCGGACCGCATCGCCGGTTCGCTCTCTTCCCGCCGCACCAATTTCATCACCGCCATCCTGCCGACGCTCACCAACTCCAACTTCGCCGATAGCGCTCAGGGGCTCGCCAATGCGCTGCGCGCGGCCGATTACCAGTTGCTCATCGGCTATACGATGTACGATCTGCAGGAGGAGGAACGCGTCATCCGCACCATGATGGAGCGCCGCCCCGATGCCATCGTCGTCGCCGGCACGGTGCATACCAAGATGGCGAGCGAGGTGCTGATGCGCGCCGGTATCCCGATCGTGGAAATCTGGGACGTTCCCGAACACCCCATTGACCATGCGGTTGGTTTTTCCAACTACGAAGTGGGAAGAACTGCCGCCAAGCATCTGATATCGCTTGGCTTTAAGAAAATCGGTGCGCTCGGATCGAGGGCCGATGGCGATGTGAAGGACTGGCGCGGCGAAAGCCGCCTGCTCGGTTTTGGCGCGGCCCTGCGGGAAGCCGGCATTGCCGACGATCTCATCATCCGCGAGGGCAGCGCCCCGGTCTCCTATGACCACGGGGCCAAAACGCTCGGCTCGCTACTGGCCAAGGCCCCGGATGTCGAGGCCATCTTCGCCGTATCGGATATTTCCGCCGTCGGCGCACTGATGGAATGTCATCGACGGGGAATCAGTGTCCCGGACCGCATTTCCATCCTCGGCTTCGGCGACTTCGATATCGGCCGGCAATGTTACCCGGCGATTTCAACGATCCGCGTCGATGCCCAGATGATCGGCCGCAGGGCGGGCGAGTTGCTGCTTTCGATACTGGAGGCGGAAAAGGATGCCGTTGTTCCCGAAGGCGCAAGGGTGGATGTCGGCTTCGAGCTGATCGTGCGGGAGACGACGAAGCGGCTGGGTGGGTGAGGCTCTAGCTAGAGCGGGCGCCACTTGTTTCTTCTCCCCGCCGGGGAGAAGGTCGCGGCAGCGGGATGAGCGACTGTCTTTGATGTCAAGCGTTTTGCCATGGTTTGTTGTCTCTGATGATG